>JAACDS010000342.1 GCA_009936895.1 Pseudomonadota bacterium | reverse complement strand
CCGGGGACTTGGTTCAAGAAGCCACCCGCACCCAGCGAGACCTAAGTACCCTAGCATCGGTGGGAGGCGGCGGTGCGCCGCGGGCACCGGAGCAGGTACGCAGTATCGAAAAATCTTTTGCGAACGCCCTGCCCGGCACCGGCTGGGGCATGACTGAAACCAACGCCATTGGCACCAGTATCGGCGGCGTCGACTATCTTGAGCACCCCGAGAGCTCGGGCCGCTGCAGTGCCGTAATGGAGCTGAAAGTCATCGACGAGCAGGGCAACGAGCTGTCTGCCAACGCGCGCGGCGAACTGCTGATTCGCGGCGCTGGAGTGTTTCGAGGCTACTGGAATCGGCCTGATGCAAACGCAGAAACGTTTTTGCCCGGAGGGTGGATGCGCACCGGCGACGTCGCGTATCTCGATGCCGAGGGCTATTTATACATTGTTGATCGGATCAAAGACTTGGTCATTCGTGGCGGCGAAAACATCGGCTGCGGCGAAGTCGAAGCCGCCCTGCTGGAACATCCGTTGATTCAAGAAGCGTCGGTTTACGCCATCCCCGACGAGCGTCTTGGCGAAGAAGTTGGGACCACGCTGTATGTATCTGCCGCCATTGAAGAAGACGAGCTGACCGGCTTTCTGCAAACGCGACTCGCCAAATTCAAGATTCCTCGTCACATTTCTCAGCAGCAACAGCCGCTGCCAAGAACGGCATCAGGAAAGATCCTCAAACGCGATCTACGCGAAGAAGCCTGCCAGCGCCTAGGACTCGCAGGATGATCAGATGTCTTTTATTCGCAGTTTGCGCACTGCTGGTGTCCTGCGGCGACAGGGAGCCTCAAACAATGACCCATAGCCTTGTCAAAGAAACCCAGCACGGCAGCTTGCATGGCGCATGGGCTGATCCTACCCGCGACGTTCAGGTGTTTCGCGGCATTCCCTTTGCTGAACCTCCAGTGGGCGAATTGCGCTGGCGACCGCCGGCCCCGCTGTCATCATGGACTGGTACCAGAAACGCAGAGACCTTCGCCGACGCCTGCTATCAGGCGTTTAGCGAAGACGCTTTCGTCTGGAGTCGCGGTGAGTTCGAACGCAGCGAGGACTGCCTCTACCTGAACGTTTGGGCCCCGACGGACCAAACAGAGTCCTTGCCTGTCATGGTGTGGTTCCACGGAGGGGCTCATACCGGTGGCTTCGCTCATGTGGCTTTGTTCGACGGCACTGAATTGGCCCGTAAAGGGGTACTGGTCGTCACCGTGAACTATCGACTGGGGCCTTGGGGCTTTCTGGCCCATCCAGCATTGCGCGCCGAATCCGAACACAACAGCAGCGGCAACTACGGCTTGCTTGATAAATTAGCCGCGTTGCAGTGGGTGCAAAGCAACATCGCAGCCTTTGGCGGCGATGCGTCCAACGTGACGATCTTTGGTCAATCTGCGGGCTCCATGAGCGTTTGCGCTCTGATGGTCTCACCACTGAGCAATGGTCTGTTCCATAAGGCTATCGGCCAGTCCGCAGCCTGCTTCAATCGTTATGGCCGAGATCCCAGCGGCGAAGAACGCGGCAGCAAGCTGGCGGCGTATTTGTTACCAAACCAAACGAGCATAAGCGCCGAGGAGCTGCGCGGGATTGATAACGATGCTCTGCTCAACGCAGCGACCGCAAGCGGATGGGATCAAGGCGGGGGTTTGATTTCCGTAGACGGCAGGGTGCTCCCAGAAGCGCCGGCAAAGACATTTGCCTCAGGCAATCAGGCCGCGGTACCGGTGTTGTTAGGCTCTTTGGCCAATGAAGGAGTGGAACTGCTACCCATGAATGCCGGTCTGACCGAAGCGGATTTCGATACCTATTTGAACAAGACATTCGGTAGTCTGGCCCAACCCATAAAGCAGGCCTATCAAACCGAGCTTTCCCAGAGCCCAGCACTTGCTCTACGCAGCATTAATACTGATCTGTTTATGGCACTACCCATGCGGCGCTGGGCTGGGCACCAAGCGGACATCGGAGCCCCAAGCTATTTGTACTACATGGACTATGTGCCACCGGCGTATCAAATTTACCGTGCCGACCAACCTGACTTGAATCTACCGGCTGGGCCTCGCAGTGCCGGAGCCTATCACTCCGGGGAGTTGGCCTACGTTTTCAATAACGTTGGCAAGGTTGGCAATTTTTGGAACCCGGACGATACCCTGATTGCCGAGCGCATTACCGACTACTGGACTCAATTTGCCAAAACAGGTAACCCGAATGCTACCGACCAACCTCAGTGGGATCCCTATTCAGCGGAGACGCACAACACACTGACCCTGAACCTGGAAGGCCAGCAAATATCTGGCGCACTGCGTGAAAAGGTCGATTCGCTAGACCGGTTCATGAACGAGCAGAACAGCAAAAACTCGCAGTAGGCTGCGGTTCGCACTTCCAACTATTTCGGTGGCCTGTAAACTGGTGTGATGAGTAAAAACACAGAAGACAGCCGCGCCGAGGGTATCAACTTTGAAGCCGCCATGGCCGAGCTGGAAAAACTAGTCGCGCAGATGGAAGAAGGCGATCTGACCTTGGACAATTCACTGAAAGCGTTTGAGCGCGGAGTCATGCTCACGCGGCAGTGCCAACAGGCCCTAAGCCAGGCAGAACTGCGGGTGCAAAAGCTTACTGACGCCAATACGCTGGAAGATCTGACCCAAGAGGATTCATGACCGACCCCTTTGAGCCCGTCAAAGCCTCAATCGCAGTAACCCTCGACAGATTGCTACCCAAACACTCTCCGATCGCTCAACCGATGGTGGACGCCATGCGCCACGCGGTTTTAGGTGGCGGTAAACGCTTGCGTCCGCTGATGACGTGCGCAGCCTGCGAGGCATTCAGCGGCGACTACCGCGTCGCGCTGCCCGCAGCCTGCGGCTTCGAGTTCATCCACGCCTACTCGCTGATTCACGACGACCTACCCGCCATGGACGACGACGAACTGCGTCACGGCCAAGCGGCAACGCATATTGCATTCGGCGAAGCCAATGCCATTTTAGCTGGCGACAGCCTGCATTCGCTCGCGTTTCAGGCACTGGCCGAAGCCCCGGGACTCAGCGCTGCCGCAAAGCTGCGTAGCATTGCACTGTTGTCACAGGCCGCTGGCTGGCCGGGTATGGCGGGAGGCCAATGTTTGGATATTGAAGCCGAAGGAAAGGAGCTCACGTTGGCGGAGCTGGAACAATTGCATGCGGCCAAAACCGGTGCACTGATTCAATCGGCCTTGGTCGTGGGTGGCTACAGTGCCGAAGTCGCCCCCGACGATGCAAGACTGGAACTGCTGAAGCAGTTTGGTGCACATATTGGACTGGCCTTTCAGGTGGTAGACGACATACTCGACGTGACTGAAACTTCCGAGACCTTAGGTAAGCCCGCCGGGTCCGACGCAGCACTCGCTAAGAATACCTTCCCGAAACTCATGGGGCTCGAAGCCGCCCAGATGCGGGCCAACGAGCTACTGGAAGAGTCGCTCGCATTGCTAGAAAAAGCAGGCTTGGCCACCGACATGCTCACTGAACTGGCAAATCGCGCGGTCAAGCGCAGCTACTAATCACGCGTCACGGTAGCGCCAGCGCCAGCGCGGCTAATGCCAGTACTAGCGCCGTCAGCCCGCCGGCCAGCATGTCGTCGGCCATAATGCCCAGACCACTGTGAAGGTTGCGGTCCAGGACACCAATGGGCCCGGGCTTGAAAATGTCCGCGAGCCGGAACAGTAAGAACGCCGCCCAACACCAGCCGAGAGACTGCGGCAGCCAGATCAGTGCCCACCACATACCAGCTACCTCATCCGCCACGATTTGCGGCTCATCTTCGATACCCAGTTGCTCGATAAGTCGATTACACAGCCACCAACTGAGCAAGAAATAGAGGAGGACAATGGCCAGTTGAATGGGCCATGCGAGACCGCTTAGAAAAAACCACCAGAACACCACGGCCCCCGCCGACCCCCAGGTGCCCGGGGCCGGGCGCAAAAGACCCAAGCCTGCGGCGGTCAGCCAAAACACCGTGGGCTGAAACAACATCTGAGGCGTCAGCATGGACGGCTTCGCATTCATGGAAGCATGACCCACCCTAGGTAGGCGAGATGCGCTCGAGCATGCCGGGAAACAGCGGCTCTTCCGGCGGCCGGTGTCCCCAAATACTGGTTTGGCTGAAATGTCCGGCCGGCTCAGCAGCCTGCATATCCATGAGACGTCCACCCGAACCAAATTCGATTTCAAAACCTGAGGGTGTGCGGACGTAGAACGAGGTCATCATGTCGTTCGGGTGTCGGCCCAAGGTCATGGCCATGGGCTCTTTCGCCGCGAGCGCGCGATCGTAGGCAAGACCCACGGTGTCTACCGAGTCCGTCTCCAGCATCATGTGGTGCATGCCGCGGTGCCCGGGCACCTGAGTAAGGGCGAGGGTATGGTGGCGCGGATTGCAGTGCATAAACCGTATGCGGGCACCGGCTTCCACATCGTCGGAATGTCGAAAGCCCAATACGTTGATGAAAAAATCGCTGACGGCCTGCATATCCGGCACCATCAGTACCAGATGACCCAGACCGTTATCACCGGTAACAAAGTTGACCTCGTGAACTGACTGAAACGGTTTATCCGCCTTTCGTCTTGAAAACGATATCTCGTGACGAAAACCCGCTGGATCACGAAACCACCCCAAGGCGCTGACACCACGTTCATCCGCAACCTGAGCCTCTGCGGTGTGAAGATCAACGCCGTTATCGCCCAAGGCCAAGCACACGGCATCGAAGCCCAGTTGGTCGCCGACATCCCAGCCGATGTATTCCAGCGCATTGGTTGCGCCGGCATGGACGGCAATACGCCAAAAGGCATCGTCCATACGCAAACGAACCACGTCTTCGGCTGGATCGGAAACATCCTGTAAGCCGAGAATGTCTGTCGCAAATTGATGCCAAGCCCCAGCGCTTGGGGATGATATGCCTACATAGCTCAACGATTTGATCATAAATCCTCCTGGACGACAGACAGAATAGTCCAGATATCGCCGGTAAGGAACGCGTCCCTCGTGCAAACCATCATCGACGCTAGCGGATGCTTTCGCCGTCACCGAAGTGGTCGAAACCGCGAACGTTTAAAGGTTCGCCATCCAGACGCAATCCTAATTCTGAAGTGAGGTAGCCAATACGATGCGCTCCGGCCAGCGGCAAATCGCTGGCCAACAACAACTCATAGTCGTCGCCGCCAAAGAGAGCATCATCAAGTTGCGCGCCCAAGGCCACAGGTATCGCACCCGAATCCAGCGCAGCACCACAACCGCTGGCACGACACAGATGCTCAAGGTCTTGGGCGAGCCCGTCGGAAATATCCAGTCCACCGGCAGCCGATATCAGGAGCGATGGCACGTCAAAGCGCGCCAGAGGCCGGTAGTAGGCCGCTTGCAGCGGCGTTAACGCTGCGGGCTCGACAGGCATCATTTGCCCGGTGCGCACACAGGCGGCGGCCGCACCAAGCGGGCCTGTCACGTACAAGCTGAGGCCCGGGCTACCACCCGTACGCAGCAGCAGTCGCTGAGGTTCTACTTCGCCGTGAACACTGACGGCAATGTTCAGCGGGCCACGGGTCAGGTTCCCGCCGCAGACGTAGACGCCCAGCTCTCTGGCCGCCGTCGCCATGCCTTGGGCTAGTGCTTCCACCCAAGCGCTTCCTAGGGCCGCTTGGGACTCGTCCATGGAGAGTGAGACCAAGCAATAACGCGGTACCGCCCCCATAGCCGCCAAATCCGAGAAAGACACCATCAGCGAGCGGTAACCAATTAGCTGTGGTGGCGCTGCGGCAGGAAAATGTACGTCGGGTAGCAGGGTGTCGATGGAGGCAACTTGGGACAGCCCTGACGTCGCCGCGATCACTGCCGCATCGTCACCGGGACCCAGGGTTATCCAATCGCCAGCAGCCCGATCACCGAGACCCGCAACGATGGCATCAATTAATGCGAATTCGCCAAGCATCGAGTTCACCGCCCCTGATTGGCAGCCACTTCAATGGTGCGCACATCTTGAGCCAGACGATCCAAAACACCGTTAACGTACTTGTGGGCATCCTGAGCCCCGAAGGTTTTGGTCAACTCCACGTATTCATTAATGACCACAGAATAAGGCACATCAATGCGATGGTTCAGCTCCGTCGCAGCCAGCCGCAGAATTCCCCGTTCGACCACGTCCAGCTGTTCACCGGTACGGTCCAACAGCGGCGCCAGTTGATCGTCCAGATCACCGACGTGATTGACCATCAACGTCAGAACATCGGCAAAGAACTCTGCATCGGCCTTGTCCAATGCCTTCTCTCCGAACTCACGACGCAACTGCAGTACCGCGGTTTCATTGACCTGCCATTGATAGGCCGCCTGAGTCAGCGCACGCCGAGCCTTACGGCGGGCCCACATGTTGGTTTTATTTCTCGGCGCGGGTGTGTGTTCTGACATGTTCTTCCTGAAACGAATTACCGAGCGCTAGCACCAGCAGCGGGTACTAAACGCAACTGCAGATCATCACCAATCAAGGTGTAATCCAATACTTTGGCGGCATGGGACCGAGCCAAGTCCGCTATGGTAACGTCTGCGACTGACATACTGTCACGACCCAAGACCTTTGGCGCGATAAAACACACCCATTCATCCCACAGAGGGTCTTTGCTGCCGGATTGCAAAAAGCTGCCCAAAATTTTCGGGCCGGCCTCAATCAACACGTCATTGCATCCGCGCTCGGCTAAGGCCTCGAGCAGGCCGGCCAAGTCTCGCGGGCCGTTGGCTAGCGCCATGTACTCCACCTCACCGCGGGTTGGCGACGCGTAGTGAGCACCAGCATCTAGCCCGTGAACCACCAAGGTGCCATCAGAAAAAATCTGGCTGGCCGGCGAGGCCCTTAATGTGCTGTCCAGAACGACGCGTAGCGGTTGTACTAGGTGGCCTTGCAACAGCTCGGGGTCTCGCACATTGAGCTGCGGGTCATCAGCCATCACGGTACCCGCACCGGTAATGACCGCATCACTCTGGGCACGCAGTTCTTGAACAACCTGTCGGGCCGGCTGGCCGGTAATCCATTGGCTTTCACCGGACGCCAGCGCCACAGCACCATCTAAACTACTGGCGGACTTCAGCACAACCCGGGGCCGTTTCTTGAGAATGCGGGAAACGAATCCGGCAATCATCTGCTGCGCTTCCGGCAGGCCGAGAACGCGGACCTCAATACCGGCATCTCGCAGCATCTGGCAGCCCTTGCCTGCAACCTGCGGATGCGGATCTTCAACGCCAATCACCACACGCTGTGCGCCCGCATCGATCAGGGTTTGAGCACATGCGGGGGTTCGCCCGACGAAGGCACAGGGTTCGAGACTGACAAACACCGTGGCGCCTGCAATGTCTCCACCGGCATCCGCAATTGCATTCACTTCCGCATGACCCTGCCCGGCGGTCTGGTGATAGCCGCGACCAATCACTTGGCCATCTCGCACGATCATGCAGCCCACCGGCGGATTGGGGGCACAACTGTTACGCCCTAAGGCCGCAAGCTCCAAGGTGGCTTTGACAAAGAGGGTATCGGATTGGCGCGTCATAGCACCAGTGCTCACGAGTTCACCGGCTTGCGAGTACTCGCCAGTTTGTTAATTTCTTCAGCAAATTCGCTGATGTCTTGAAAGTCACGATAGACCGACGCGAAACGCACATAGGCGACTGGGTCCAATGCCCGCAGTTCCGCCATCACGGCTTCCCCAACCTGCAACGCGGGCAATTCCCGCTCGCCGGTCGAACGCAGCTTGTGCTTGATGTGGTTAACGGATGTTTCGATCTCATCGACGCTGACCGGGCGTTTCTCCAAGGCCTTGGATAACCCGTACCGAAGTTTGTCTTCGTCAAATGGCTCGCGGCGACCGTCCCGCTTGATCAAATGCGGCATGACCAATTCGGCGGTTTCAAAGGTCGTAAATCGTTCGCCGCAGCTCAGACATTCGCGGCGGCGGCGCACCGCATCGCCTTCGGCCACGAGGCGCGAATCGATTACCTTGGTATCAAGGTCACTACAAAAAGGGCAATGCATCTGTCGAGCTCCTCGAAGGCGAGCCCGTAGCTCACGCCTTCAATCCATTCAGGCGCTCTTAGGATACACCGGGAAGCGTGCGCAGAGTTCAATGACCTTTGCTTGAATCGCCTTGTTGGT
>JAACDS010000341.1 GCA_009936895.1 Pseudomonadota bacterium | reverse complement strand
TGCCCCAAGCAGATTGCGTCGATGCATCAGAGTCCTTATTCTCAATTGCGCCGAAACCTTAGCGCATGTCGATAGGATATGTTCAGGTTGTTGGCCTAATTTGCACACCACGTCTTCACCACTGTAGAGGAGAGGGACATGCTTGCAGTCATTGCGAAGTTGAATGTTGTCGCTGGGAAAGAAGAGGAATTTGAGGCCGTCATGCTGGATTTGGCGGCCAAGGTTAATGCCAATGAACCTGGCTGCCATCTGTATAAGTTATGCAAAGACGCGAATGGCGGCTACACCGTTATGGAACTGTATGAAGACGCAGAAGCCATGGCAGCACACGGCGCATCCGAGCACTTCAAGGCAGCAGGTGCTGGCTTTAAGGGTCTGATGGGCGGTGCGCCAGAAATCATTCGTATGGATGTGGTGGGTTAAACCCCGCGCTGATTGGCCTCGGTCGTTTTGCGCCGAGGCTAGCCTTTGACGTCAAACAGCTCCGCCAGCTGATCGGTCATCGCACCACCGAGCTGTTCCGCATCGGTAATGGTGACAGCACGCTTGTAGTGATGGGTTACGTCGTGCCCAATACCAATGGCAACCAGCTCTACCGGCGAATGATCCTCGATCATGCTGATCGCATACTTGAGATGCTGCTCAAGGAAGTTGCTGGGGTTCACCAATAGGGTGGAGTTATCCACCGGCAAACCGTCCGAAATCACCATCATCACCTTGCGCTGTTCCGGCCGGGTGACCACTCGATTGTGCGCCCATATCAGGGCCTCACCGTCGATGTTTTCCTTCAGCAGCTCTTCGCGCATCATCAGGCCGAGATTCCGACGTGAGCGTGACCAAGAATCATCGGCGCTTTTATAGACAATATGACGCAAGTCATTGAGCCGTCCCGGGTTGGTGGGCTTGTTGTCGTTAATCCACGCTTCCCGAGATTCGCCGCCGCGCCACGCCCGAGTGGTAAAGCCTAAGATTTCTACCCGTACCGAGCATCGCTCCAAGGTACGACCCATGATGTCTGCACACATCGCAGCAATGGTAATCGAACGTCCCCGCATGGAACCCGAGCTGTCGATGAGAAGGGTGACCACCGTGTCACGAAACTTGGTTTCTTTTTCTTGTTTGTAGGCCAGCGGATTCATCGGATCCACCACCACCTGGGTCAATCGCGCTGCATCCAAAATGCCTTCTTCGAGATCAAACTCCCAGGTGCGATTCTGCTTGGCCATTAGGCGGCGCTGCAGACGATTGGCGAGCTTGGAGGTCGCATGCTGCAAGGAAACCAACTGTTGATCGAGCAATTGACGCAGGCGCATCAGTTCGTCCGGATCACACAGTTCTTCTGCCTTAATAATCTCGTCGAACCGCTCGGTGTAGGCCTGATAGTTGTTGTCCACCGGTATGCGGCCAGCATCGTCGGGCATCGGCATGGGCGCTTCGTCAGGATCCGATTCTGAGGCCGCCTCATCCATATCCGCATGGGCGTCCATTTCGACCGTCGTGGCGTCGCCGTCGCTGTTTTCTTCGCCGGCAGAGTCATCGTCCAACACCACATCTTCAGGGCTGAATTCGGAATCCGCCTCCTCGGACTGGTCCATGGTGTCCATGTCTTCCGAATTGTTTTCCCCCTCGTTGGGGTCCGACAGATCAATGGGCAACCCCAGATCGGCAATGATGTTACGACAAAGACTGGCGAAGGTATCCTGATCCGCCACATGATCACGAAGGGCTTCAATATGCTCTCCGGCATTTTCCATCACGTGCTCGCGCCAGTACTGAACCACATGTTCTGCACTGGGCGGAAGCTCACGCCCGGTGAGCTGCTGTCGTACCAGCAGGCCAACTGCCACCGATAACGGCGCGTCAGACTCTGCGGTAATGGTGTCAAAAGCCGCCTGCTTACACTGCACCTCAAGGTGCGCATCAAGGTTCTGTGCAACACCCTTCATACGCATCGCACCAAGAGAGGCGATGCGCGCAGACTCGATCCACTCAAACATTTCCTGAGCCGGACCACCCTCCGGGCTGTACATCGAATGCAGTCGCGGGTTGTGGTGCTTAAATCGCAGGGCGAATTCGTCGCCTACGCCACGGACCGCATCGATCTCGCTCTGATTCGCGCCCACAGACGGCAACGGCAGACGCAGTGTGCCGCCACGAACCACCGGTGGCCCCGCACCAAAGGTCACATCCAGTTCATCGTCTCCGGCGATCGCTCGGATAGTCGCCGTGGTCGCGCGCTTGAACGGGTCTAGGGGATTCTCCGCATCTGACATAGCAGGTGTTATGCGGACTTCAGCGTAATGCCAGCGGTGGCATCGCCCAGGTCTTCACCGATGCAGCGTTGGTAATACTCGGCAACAATCGCCCGCTCCAGCTCATCACACTTGTTCAAGAAGGTGACGCGGAACGCGCAGGCCACATCGCCAAAAATCTCGGCATTTTGCGCCCAGGTCAGTACGGTTCGAGGCGACATCACGGTCGATACGTCGCCGTTTACGAAGCCCTTGCGGGTAAGGTCAGCCACGCTGACCATGTTGGCAATAATGCGTTTACCCTCATCGCTCTGATAAGACGGCACCTTGCCCAACACGATGTTGCTCTCGGCTTCATGCTCCAAGTAATTCAGCGTAGAGACGATGCTCCAGCGATCCATTTGCCCTTGGTTGATTTGCTGAGTGCCGTGGTACAGCCCGGTGGTATCGCCCAAGCCCACGGTATTCGTGGTGGCAAACAACCGGAAGTGCGAGTGCGGGGTAATGACCTTGTTTTGATCGAGCAAGGTCAGCTTGCCTTCGACTTCCAGAATGCGCTGAATCACAAACATGACATCCGGCCGACCAGCATCGTATTCGTCAAACACCAGAGCCACGGGGTTTTGCAGCGCCCATGGCAGAATGCCTTCCCGAAACTCGGTAATTTGCTTGCCATCCTGCAAAACGATCGCGTCCTTCCCAATCAGATCGATGCGCGAAATATGGCTGTCCAGATTGACGCGAATGCACGGCCAATTCAGACGCGCGGCTACCTGCTCAATATGGGTGGATTTACCGGTACCGTGATAGCCCTGCACCATGACGCGACGGTTATGGGCAAAGCCGGCCAAAATGGCCAGCGTCGTATCTCGGTCAAATCGATAATCCGGATCCGCTTCGGGCACATGCTCCGAAGGGACACTAAAGGCTGGCACCGTCAAGTCTTGATCAATACCGAACACCTCACGCACACTCACTTGTGTATCAGGAGTCATCTGAGGGTTTAATCCCGAAGCTTTGTGATCCGTCACTACTCTTCCTATTTCGTACTACCGATCCGACATTGTAGAGAACCCATAACAAAAGGGCAGTATAAAGATGGCCATCGTCCAACTTGTCAGACACGGAAAAGCAGCCGCAGGATTTGG
>JAACDS010000340.1 GCA_009936895.1 Pseudomonadota bacterium | reverse complement strand
CCTGCAATCGCCCGTTTTCGCGAGCGCTGGCATGACGAGTTTCAGGTCGATGTCCGCCAGTGCAATGTCTATCAAGACGTCAGCAGCTACATCGCACCCAATGGTGTGGAGTATTACCTGCCATTGTTTTTTGATGAACTGGCTACGCTTTTTGATTACCTGCCGGAAAACGCCATTTTTCTGACCGAAGACGGTATCGCGGAATCTGCACTGAACTTTGAGCACGACATCCGCAGCCGCTATGAATCTCTGCGTCACGATGTTGAGCGCCCTATCCTGCCCCCTCAACAGCTCTACTTGGGCACCGATGAACTGAATCAACACCTCCAGGAGCGCCGCCGCATCGTGCTTGGCGGCGACCACGCAAAACACCAAGTCCGATTCGCTACCAACCCACTGCCTGATCTGCGCATTGAAGCCAAGGCTTCTTCGCCGGCAGCAAGCCTGCAACGTTTTGTTGATGCCAGCACCCAATCCATACTTTTCGTGGCCGAATCCGCTGGCAGACGCGAGGTCTTTGATGAACTGCTGCGCAAGCACCAGATCACCACCCGCCACATCGAGGGGTTTGCCGAACACAGGCAAACTACCCAGCACGACATTTGCGTTGGTCCGATCCAACAAGGAATGATTGCTGATGACACAATCATTATCTGCGAATCTCAGGTACTGGGCACAAAGCCGGCGGCAAAGCGCCGCGACAACGGCAAGCGCGTTATCGACCCAGAACAGATTGTTCGCAACCTCACCGAACTGAATATGGGTGCCCCGGTGGTGCACGTCGAACACGGTGTGGGTCGATACCTGGGCCTGCAAACACTTACCATCGACAACAGCGCGGAAGAGTTTTTGACGCTTGGCTACGCCGGCGACGCCAAACTCTATGTACCGGTGACGTCATTGCATCTCATTGGCCGCTACGCTGGCGCTGACGAAGAGCACGCGCCCCTGCATCGACTGGGTTCAGACCAGTGGGACAGAGCGAAGAAAAAAGCGGCTGAAAAAGTCATTGATGTTGCGGCGGAACTGCTGGATATCTATGCCCGCCGCGCCGCACGCAAATCTCATAAGCTCCGCGCCAATGCCGAGGATTACCAGACTTTCGCTGACGAGTTCGGTTTCGAGGTAACCCCCGACCAAGGCATTGCCATCGAAGAGACCCTGCATGACATGGGCGAAGAGCAGGCCATGGACCGGCTGGTTTGCGGCGACGTGGGCTTTGGTAAGACCGAAGTTGCCATGCGCGCGGCCTTTGCTGCAGTACAAAGCGGCAAACAGACTATTTTACTGGTGCCGACTACCCTGCTCGCCCAGCAGCACTTTGACTCGTTTCGCGACCGATTTGCAAATTGGCCGATCACGATCGACGTGGTCTCACGACAGCGTAGCCAACAGGAAATCGATGACATTACGGCCCGCTGCCTATCCGGCAACATCGACATCCTGATCGGTACTCACAAGCTGCTCAGTTCCGACTTCAAATACAACGATCTTGGGCTTGTCATTATTGATGAGGAGCACCGCTTCGGGGTGCGCCAAAAAGAGCGTCTTCGTGCCCTGCGGGCTGAAGTCGATGTACTTACCCTAACGGCAACGCCCATACCACGAACGCTCAACATGTCGCTGAGCGGCTTGCGCGACCTGTCGATTATTGCCACGCCCCCCGCTAAGCGCCTGTCGATCAAAACCTTCGTGCAGCCGCGTCGGGAACAAAGCATCAAGGAAGCCATCAGTAGGGAGCTGATGCGCGGCGGTCAGGTCTTTTTCTTGCACAACGAAGTGCGCACCATTGAGCAAGCAGCGGCAGCCCTGGAAGAGCTGATTCCTGAAGCGCGAATCGGCACCGCCCACGGTCAGATGGGCAAAAACGAGATGGAACGGGTGATGGGCGAGTTTTATCACCGCCGTTTGAATGTGTTGGTTTGCACCACGATTATCGAAACTGGTATCGACATTCCAAACGCCAACACGATCATCATCGAACGGGCAGACAAATTTGGTCTGGCCCAACTGCACCAACTGCGCGGCCGAGTTGGTCGCAGCCACCGTCAGGCCTACGCCTACCTGCTGACACCGGATCGCAGAAGTATGACCTCCGATGCGGTGAAACGTCTGGAGGCCATTGAAGCGGCCGGTGAGCTGGGTGTTGGCTTTACCTTGGCAACCCAAGACATGGAGATTCGGGGCACCGGTGAACTACTCGGTGACGATCAATCTGGCCAAATTGAATCTATTGGTTTTTCGCTCTACATGGACATGCTCAATCGTGCGGTGGAAGCCCTACGAGCGGGCAAAATTCCGGATCGAGACACGCCCTTGGAGCCGGTCAGTCAGGAAGTGAATTTGCATGTGGCTGCACTGATTCCCGAAGACTACTTGCCTGATGTGCAAAGCCGATTGATTTTGTACAAACGTATTGCTGGCGCCGGCGACAGTAGCGAGCTGGATGACTTGAAAGGCGAAATTATCGACCGATTCGGCCTGCTCCCGATGTCCGTACAGAACCTGTTTCAAATCACCCAAATCAAATTGCAGGCTCAGCGTCTGGGAATTCTCAAAGTCGATTTAGGCGACACCAAGGGCAAGCTAGAGTTCAGCAAAACAACGTCGGTGGAACCCATGGAAATCGTGCGGCTCGTGCAGCAGCAGAGCGATATTTATCGGCTGGACGGCGCATCCACGCTGCGCATCGTTGAAGAGCTTCCTGAATTCGCCGACCGAGTCGCGTTCATTCAATCGTTGTTTGAGCTATTGTCTCCGCAAAGAGAAGCGGCCTAGCCCCAGCCCGAACCAACGAGCAAAACTAAACCCGTGCCAAATCACCGCCTACAAGGTCATCGTTTACCGGCTGTTTTAAAACGAGGACTCGCAGCCATCGCTGGCTGCGGACTCAGCCTTGGCTGCCTGTTTTCCCATGCCGCCGATCAAGCCGCTGAACCAGTCCCTGATCAAATCGATGCACCGCTCGTTGATTACAGTTCAACCCAGCTGGCACAACTTGAGTCGCTGGACGAGCTGGCGCCGGACAATCTGTTCACCATTGAAGTCATCCTCTTTAAACGACTCGACACATCGAGCGCCCTATTGGCGCAGGCCAAAGACAGCGGCTCTGCTGCCGAGACTTTAGACAACCGGGAACCATTGCTGATCGCTGAACCTAGATCACTGCCGGCCAACCTGTTCGACCTGAGTCCGGCGGCTCAAATCGATGACCTTGATTTGCCCCTGCGGCCGGCAACCCCGCAGTTCTGCTTTGGATCCGACAGTGCGGAGCCTCTTGAGCCAGCAGAATCGCCCCCATTACAGGACCTGATCGAACCGCCCGATCAAGGGATTAAAGCCACCGGACAGCCTGCATCGGATCTATCCACAGCAGAGTCTGCGCCCATAACCCCAATCGGCGGCGAGAATGAGATATTTTCGGCAGATGCGACGGAAGGCGCACTTGCTCGCGAGAGTTTCGCCAACGACACCCTGGCGCCGCTTCCCGAACCTCAATTTCGAGCGGTGCCGGGCAACCAAACCAAGGTCACGCCTCCCCCATATCTGGCACTTATCCACGGGGTTACGGTCTTTATGCAGGGAATGGCACACAACGCCTTTCGGCAAGTGCCCGACGAGCAACTCGCGCTGCGCGATCTGGTTAGACGCCTAGAGAATTCTGGTGAGTTCGAGGTACTTCAGCAGCTGGCTTGGCAGCAGCCGGTTCCCGAGCGCGGTAATCCTCAGCCAATCTATGTGAATCTTGGCAATGGCGAGCTTCAGGGACATTTGGCCGTGACCCTTGGCCGATATTTGCATACCCAAGCCACATTGTGGCTGGAGCCGACGCCAACGGCACCAACTTCGGACCTCGCCGGCTATGCCCGGTTAGACCAAAGCCAGCGAATGCGCAGCGGTGATCTGCACTATTTTGACCACCCACTGTTCGGTCTGTTGGTGCGAATCGACAAAGTCTCACCACCGGCAAAGCTGCAGGCACACTTTGAAACCTTCCAGTTGGGGCTTGAGACGGAAACCCCTTAGCGCGCTAGGCGGTTCGATACAGGCTAGGCAGATTGCGGCAATAGCCCAACACGTCTAAACCGCACCCGAATACACCAGACGAATCGGTAGTCACCACACCCAGCTGTCGAGTGAACTCAGATGAGGCCGTACACTGTATCACACTGCATCGCCAGACAGGCCCTGTCTGATGACCGGACAGTACCGCCAGCAGGGCTTCCGCCTGACTCGCTCTCATCTGCCCATCATCTACGACCACGACCAGACGCTCGGTCAAGGAAGGTAAATCTCCCGCCACAATGGGTTCATCACCGTCAAAGCCGCAGTGTGCAATCTGCAGCGGAAATACCATGCGCTGCATCAGCGCCCCGAGCAGATAGGAGCCGCCGGGCAGCACGCCAAGAATTACCGGGGATTGATCCTGCAGTTCGGCGGTCAAGGTGACCGCCATTCGATCAATGGCAGCGGCCATGTCACCCGCATCAGCGAGTACTCGGGCGCTCTGCAGGGCACGGGATACCGGCGTAGGGAAGTCTGCTGTCGCGATCAGTTCCTGTAACACGTCGGCCATAGACCCTAGCCCACCCCTTGATTGTCGCTCTGTTGCTCTCGAGCCAGTTGCTCCAACGCCTCAGGCGTTTGCAACTGCAGGGTCTGTGTTGGAAACGCAAACTCCGCATCGTGAGCAGCAACGATGTCAGCAATTTTGAGCAGCACGTCTTGTTTCACCGCGTGAAAGGTCGCCCAGTCCGTGGTTTTCGTAAAGCTGTACACAAAGAAGTCTAAGGTGCTGTCACCAAAGGTCACGAAATTCACCATCAGCGTTCGTTCTTGAGCGATGTCCTCGTGAGCAACCAGCATTTGATGAACGTCAGCAACAATGCCCGGCATTCGGCTTAAATCGTCGTAACGAATACCAAAGGTTTCGTAGATCCGACGATTGTTCATGCGCGAGGGGTTCTCGACAGACACTTCGGTAAAAACCGAGTTCGGCACATAGAGCGGCCGCTGGTCAAAGGTCCGAATCTGGGTAACCCGCCAGCCGATGGATTCAACCGTTCCTTCAATGTCACGATCCGGGGAGCGAATCCAGTCGCCAACAGAAAACGGGCGATCCAAAAAAATCATCAACGCGCCGAAGAAATTCGCCAGTAAGCTACGAGCAGCAAAACCAATGGCGATGCCGCCTACACCGCCCAGCGCCAGCACACCAGAGATGGAAAAGCCGAAGGCCTGCAGGAGCATCAGAACACCAGTAATGATGATCGATGCCCGCAGTAATTTCCCGATTGCCGTCGCCGTTGTAGCGTCGACAGAATGCTTGTGTTTGCCGTCAACAAAGCTCTTTTCCACATTCTCGGTAAAATTAACGGCAAACCAAATCATCAACCAAACAACGGCGACATCGCGAAGCTCATCGGTTAACGAGAAGATTTCTGCCTGACTCTCCAGTTTCATGGAATCTATGGCGAAGGAAATGCCAACCACCCAAATACCCAAGCCTAATGGTTTTTTGATCGCCTCGACCAAGGCGTCATCCCATAAGTTCTCGGTACGCTCAGCGCGCAGGTGAGCCTGGTTGAGCACCCTAGTCGCCAGATAGCGCAAAAAACCCGTGAACACCAATATTCCGAAAGCGGTACCCAGCCAGCGGTAAGATTCGAGCAACGTGAGCAACTGATCCATAAACATTCCTATATTTCTCGTCCAACACCACGATGTCAGCACAACCTGCGCATAGTACCAAAGCTGACCGCCTCAACCGCCTCTCAATTTCCGTTCGTAGAACACAATACGCACTGCATTAAATGCTGTACAAAAAATCAGTATGCTGGTTATACTCACAGCACTGTACAAATCATCAGGAATGATATGGCTCCTACCAACCCCTCGACTCAGCTTCTCACCGCACGCCAAGCGCAAATCATGGAACTGATCCGGCGCTACATTAACGACACCGGCTATCCGCCGACTCGGGCAGATATTGCCGCAGAGCTGGGCTTCAAGTCAGCGAATGCGGCTGAGGAACATCTCAAAGCGCTGGCACGTAAAGGGGCCATCGAAATGATACCCGGCACCTCTCGCGGCATCCGCATCCCTGACCTGATGGATGAGGGCTTACCCATCGTTGGCCGTGTCGCGGCGGGCAACCCCATTCTTGCCGAAGAAAACATCGAAGACCGAATCGACCTGCCGGCGGGCTTTTTTCAGCCCCACGCCGACTATCTGTTGCGGGTCCGTGGTGACAGCATGATCGATGCGGGCATTCTGGACGGTGACCTGCTGGCCGTACACAAGACAGAGCAAGCAACCAACGGTCAAATTGTCGTGGCGCGCATTGAGGAAGAAGTCACGGTGAAGCGTTTTCAGCGCACACGTAAGCGCAACCATGTGTTGTTGTTGCCAGAGAACTCGGCCTATGACCCCATCGAAGTGGATTTAGCGGAGCAGAGCTTTGCCATCGAAGGCCTGTCCGTGGGCGTCATTCGCCAGCAAATCTGACCGTCAAGCGAACCCTGAACCAGACGGCTACTAGGCCGTCTTCTTCTTCTTAGTCGCTTTCTTGCGAGTGCTTGGCTTCTTCGGCTCGCCCTCTTCTACCCAATTCGGTTCTTGGTAAAAGGCCTTCCAACCCGTCGCCTTACCGTCAAGCTCTGATTGAACGTACTGTTCCTTGGTCTTACGACTGTATCGAATAACCGCTGGATTACCGTTCGGATCTTTCTCGGGCGCGCCGAGGAGGTATCGAAACTTAGGGTCAAGCTCATTCGCGTGGGGCTTGATCTCAGCCACCAGCGGCGCACGGGTCTCACGGTGTTTTGGGAACTGGCTCGCGGCGAGAAAAATCCCGGAGGCCCCGTCTCTGAGAAGGTAATGGTCTTCTACCTTTTCGCACTGCAGCTCTGGCATGGGGACCGGATCTGCCTTGGGGGGCGCGGGTTCTCCGCTGCGCAACAGTTTGCGCGTATTCGGGCAAGCGACACACCCAAAGTACTTGCCAAAACGACCGGACTTAAGCTGCATTTCTTCGCCGCACTTATCGCACTCTAGCAAGGGGCCGTCGTAGCCCTTGATCTTGAAAGTACCGGTTTCGATTTCTATCGCTGAACAATCTGGGTTGTTACCACAAATGTGCAGCTTGCGAGTCTCATCCACCAGATAGCTGAGCATGGCGCTTTGGCACTTAGAGCACTTGCGCATTTTGCGCAGCAGCTTGGACTCACCCTCTTCATCCTGCTCCACATCAACGGCTTCTTCACCGGGAATCAGGTTGATGGTCTTGGTGCATCGCTCCTTAGGCTTTAATCCGTAACCCGAGCACCCTAAAAAGACACCCGTAGAGCCATTGCGGATTTGCATATGACGTCCGCAATCCGCATTCGGACACAGAATGTCCGTATCCGTAGGCGCGTTGTCTCGCATACCGTTTTCGACATCCTTGGCGGTCACCAGCTTGCCGCTGAAATCGCCATAAAATTCGTTCAGAACCGCATCCCACTGGGCCTGGCCATGGGCTACCTTGTCCAGTTCTTCTTCCATCGTGGCGGTGAAGCGGTAGTCCATCAAATTGTCAAAATTTTCAACGAGCCGGTCGGTAACCAACTCGCCGATTTTTTCAGCGTAAACACGTCTGGTGTCCAGACGAACATAGCCCCGGTCTTGGATGGTCGAGATAATACTGGCGTAGGTCGAAGGACGGCCAATGCCTAGCTTTTCCAGCTCTTTCACAAGGCTCGCCTCACCAAAACGCGCGGTGGGCTTCGTAAAGTGCTGAATGGCCTCGCAGTCGGTCAGCACCAGTTCATCACCAGCCTGAAAGTCGGGCAAAGTCGCGTCTTCGTCCTTGTTGGACTGTGGAACCATCACTCGAGTAAACCCGTCAAACTGCAAAATACGGCCGCGCACAGACAACTCAAAGTCACCTGCCTGTGCCTTAATACTGGTACTTAAGTATCGGGCATCGGTCATCTGGCAGGCCAGAAACTGATTGCGGATAAGCTCGTACAAACGCACCGCGTCTCCATCCACGCCGGTGATATGCTCCGGGGCTGTGGTGACATTGGATGGCCGAATCGCCCCGTGGGCCTCTTGGGCGTCTTCCTTACTGCTGTAGCTTTTCGGCGTCTCAGGCAGATACTCGGCGCCGTAGGCCTTACCGATCAAATCCCGAGCAGCGTCCACGGCTTCCGTGCTGAGGTTCGTTGAATCCGTCCGCATGTACGTAATGTAGCCAGCCTCGTAAAGCCGCTGATCCATGGTCATGGTCTTTTTCACCGAAAATCCCATGCGCGTACTGGCAGACTGCTGCAGTGTCGAGGTGATAAACGGTGCGTTGGGACGGCTCCGCGTGGGCTTGTCTTCACGTTTGGAGATGCGGAAGGCTTGGGCCTTCAATTCGGCAATCAGCGCCGAGGCAGCGGCCTCATTGGTGGGACGAAAGGTCTCACCCTGATACTTGGCTACCTGAAAACGCACCGGTGCAACATCTTGAGTACGATTCAGATCTGCAAACGCATCCCAATATTCTTCAGGCACGAACGCACGGATTTCGCGCTCACGTTCAACAATCAAACGTACCGCGACACTCTGTACGCGGCCCGCAGACAGGCCACGCGCCACCTTGGCCCAGAGTAAGGGCGATAACTCAAATCCAACCACGCGATCCAAAAACCGCCGCGCTTGTTGCGCGTAGACTCGATCCATGTCGATATCACCCGGATCCACAAAGGCTTCTTGAATCGCTTTGCGGGTGATTTCGTTGAACACCACACGGCGATAGCGACTTTCATCGCCGCCAATGGCCTCGCGCAAGTGCCAGGCAATGGCTTCCCCCTCTCGATCGCGGTCCGTGGCCAGAAAAATCGCCGGCGCCTCTTTAGCCAAGCGCCTTAACTCATCGACCACCTTTTCTTTGCCGGGCAAAATTTCGTATTCGGCAGACCAGTTCTTGTCGGGGTTGACCCCCATACGTTTGACCAGTTGATCTCGTGCGCGCTTCTTTTTATAGGCCTCGCGTTTGGCAGGCGTTAGCGCCTTAGTCTTTTGTGCTTCCTTAGCCCGCGCCTTGGGATCAACGGCCTTACCGCCCGTCGGCAGGTCACGGATGTGCCCCACACTGGACTTAACAACAAAGTCCTTGCCTAGGTAACGGTTAATCGTCTTTGCTTTTGCCGGTGACTCAACAATAACGAGAGAACGTGCCATGTATTGAATGCCCTTATGTTCGAAGGAAAGCTCATCAAGTCGTCTCTAAGGCACCAGACACCGCAAATTGCAGTCCACTTTGGACGCTGACTGGCTAGAGACCGGCGATTTATAGGACGCGCCAGACCTGCCTGTCAAGAAATGTCGCGGGTAAAAGCCTAATCCGATATTGGTCAGTCCGTATCTGACGATCCGTTCGTATCGTTTTCCCCGTCCCTATTCAGGACTGGTGCCCCAATGTTTTTTTGTTTGATTCACCAGCATCTTCATGGCCTTGTCCAACAACTCAAGGCGAGGAAAGCCAGCCAATGTCTGCGGAATCTTTGGCTTACTGTTGGGCCAAAACCATGCCACGGGACGGTTGTTGGTGTTATGCGCCTGGGGGTTTTGCTCCCGCCAGAATGCTGCAACAAACCGTTTGTCCAACTGCACTGCGACCACATCGCCGGGTAACTGGTTCATAACGGTCATCAGCTCTCGGACCGCAGCAGGCCGCGCCAGCCACAGTTGAAGGGACTTGAGCTGAGCGGGGTCACCTTGAGCGGCAACGCCCCAACCGCTGTCCAATCGCTCGACCGGCACGGTCGGTGTCGGCGGAATTCGCAACAAGGTAACGGCGGGCAGGTTATTGAGTGTGATGCCCAGAGGGAGTTGGTAACGCGCACACGATAGGGCCGGATGGCGCACACCACCTCCGGCGGTGACCCGCTCGTCGTCGGTGGGGTTCAACTTAATCACTTTGTCGAGCTGTACGGTATAGCCCAACTTACGAGCCACAGCACGCAGCGACGTGAGATATCGATCACGATCCGACGGCATCAAATACAGAATTGGTCCGATGACGATCCCGAGTGCGAGCAATATGATGAACCATTCCATGGATTGAACCTCTATAGCACTTCGAACGGATAAAAATGCCGTACAGCGACGCCGGCGTGCGCGAAGTCTCCGCCTTTTCACGATCAAGGGGAAGAACGAACACAATCTATTGTTGCGGCGGGAAACTGCGGGTATCTTCCGCTCAAAGACAATCAGTCGAGGTTCCAATGTCACCTTATTCAACCGTTGTTCTCGCTGCCGACCTTACGGAAGAATCTACTCTGCTCGCAGAGCGGATGAAGCAAATCGTGGGCGACTCTCCCTGCGCGGTACACATTGTCCATGTTATTGAACCCTTGAGTTCAGCCTACGGAGGCGATGTCCCCATGGACTTGTCGCCGGTGCAAGATCAAATTCAGGACCAAGCCAAAATTCATCTGGCCGAATTCGGCGCGCAACTTGGCGTGCCCGAGGATCACCAGCATTTAATCTTTGGCCGACCCCAAAGCGAAATCCATCGGGTTGCTGGAGAATGCGATGCCGATTTAATTGTCGTTGGCAGCCATACGCGCAGTGGTCTGGCGCGTCTTCTGGGCTCTACGGCCAATGGCGTCATGGACAGCGCGCCCTGTGATGTCCTGGCCGTCCACGTGGGTGAAGGTTAAGCCATCATCAACATTGTCCGATATTTGGCGCGGTTTTGCGCAATGTTCGCCCTGCTTTGGCTGTCCGGCAACGCCTCCAGCGCGTCTGAGCAAGATTATCGAGCTACCTATCGGCAGGCCTTAGAGTTCGTTCGCCAGGGCCAGTTTTCGCGCAGCGAAGAACTCCAGCAACAGCTTGGTGACTATTCGCTCGCTCCCTATGTTGAATACCACCGGCTGAACAACAGCATTCGACAAACCAGCGCGTCAGAGATCGACAGCTTTCGAGAGCGCCAGGGCGACTTACCCGCCACCAAGCTGCTCTATTCCCGTTGGTTAAAAGACCAAGGCAAGCGACGTAATTGGCGAACATTGTTCGAACGTCGCTATGACACAACAAACGCTGAGCTTGCGTGTTATTTCGTACGCGCCCAATACGGTGTCGGTGAAAAAGCTCAGGCGTTGGATGCAACCACGGCACTGTGGTCGAAGCCCTCATCTCAGCCTAAGGCCTGCGACCCGCTCTTTGCGGTATGGCGCGGCACCGAGCGTTTCAGTCAGCCAGTGATTTGGCAGCGCTTTAGCGACGCCATGGACGCCAACGAACGCGTGCTCGCTCGTTACCTGCAGCGGTATCTGACTGGCGCTCGACGCAGTACGGCTAAAGCCTTTTACGAACTGCGTAGCCAGCCACAGCGAGTAGCGTGGCGTGGGGCATTTGCTGAGGACACCGCCGAAAACCGTGAAGCCATCAGCTACGGCATTCGACGTTTGTCCACGCGAAAGCCTGACAGCGCCGCATCCGCGTGGGCAGCGTTCAGCAAGACCCACACATTTATCGATGCCCAGCGTGAACTCATCGCCGCCCATGTCACCGTAGGCTTGGCCCAAGCAGACCGATTCCCTGAACCAGAACAACGTGAAGATATTCGCTCGGACTATGCCGTTCAGGGGCTTGTTACCGCGGCTATCGCCAAACAGCGGTGGGCCGAGGTGGTTTACTGGGTTTCGCGCCTCAGTCCTGATCAGGCCAGCGAGGAGCGAGCAAGTTACTGGTTAGCCCGAGCCCAAAGTCAACTTGGCGAGCCTTCCAGCTTCGCTGAGTTGGCGCCCCAGCGCAGCTATTATGGCTTTCTGGCGGCAGCGCAACAGCGCTCAGCGACACAGCTTCGAGCCATGCCGACGCGAGCCTTCACAGCAGAAGATGAAGCAAAGCTACTGCAAATACCCGGCATCGCTCGCGCCGTGGAACTGTTTGCCTTGGGGGATAACCTAAACGGACGTCGTGAGTGGTATCAGCAGCTGGAGCGACAAGACAAAGAAACCCAACATGCCATGGCGTATCTGGCCCAGCGGCTTGGCAAGCTGTTTCTAACCATTCAGACGGCCAACGGTGCTCAAGCGAGAGACGATCTTGCCCTGCGATTTCCAGCAGCTTATGGCCCGTCCTTCGACGATGTGGCATTACGACACAACATCGATAGCAGCCTGCTGCGTGCAATCACCCGTCAAGAATCGGCCTTTCAGGTCAAGGCCAAATCCAACGCGGGCGCCCTTGGCTTAATGCAGGTTATGCCCGCCACAGCGAAGCTGGCCATGCGGCGCGGTAACCTAGCTAGGCACTTAGGTGCCGGCAGCGGTCAAGTCATCGAACACGACCTAGTGATTCCAGAGCGTAATATTGAAATCGGCAGCTACCATTTAGGTTGGCTGTTGAAGCGCTATGACAACCTGAGACCCTTGGCCATTGCTGCCTATAACGCCGGAGAAAGTCGTGTGGATCGCTGGTTGAGGCGCTCGCCAAGCGTGCCCATCGACGTCTGGATAGAGACCATTCCGTTTCGCGAAACGCGCAACTACGTACAAAACGTGTTGGCGTTTCAGGTGGTGTATCAAGGCCTTGATCAGCGTCCCGCCCCCATCCTCCAGGACAATGAATGGGTCACGCCAGGCTAGGAGCACAGGGGTGTGAACGGCTCTCGCCAGTACCTCGAGTCAGACCCACTGCTTACCCCCTCAAGAAGCGCGCCAGTTCCTCTGGGCCAAACGGTGCGGGCAGTTCGCTTTCGCCCATGCGCAGCACGGGGATTTTCTCGCCGTAGCGTTCAAGCAGACTGTCGTCATCGGCCACATCGATCACCTCCAACTGCACACCGGCCAGCCCGGGCATGCTAAACAGCAGTTCCAAGGCTTGGTCACACAGGCTGCAATGAGATGTGCTGTAGAGGGTGAGGTACTGCAT
>JAACDS010000339.1 GCA_009936895.1 Pseudomonadota bacterium | reverse complement strand
TGCGATAGGCTGCGATTTCTCGAGCAGCCGCCTCCTGCTGCAAGCGCTTGGCTTCCGACTTGTCGGCGCCGCCTACGACCCTATTTTTTGCAGGCCGATACGCATTGCTGACCGCATTGATCCCGCCGTCTTGAGCGGCATCTAGGCCGGTTTCGGCTGCGGTGTAGGCAGTGGGCTTACCGAAGGTCCAAGCATGGCCTTCGACCCCTTGTCCTCGCAACGCGCTGCCTTTTAGTGTCTAACGCCTCCTCAGACCCACTGGATAGCCCCACATGATCGCCGACAAGCCCCGTGGACTGAGCAATGGCTTGAACGACTGCTGCCCGCTTTTTCCTAGTCGCATTTTTTTGGGCTGCGTGGTGACCGTCTTTGATGGCGCTTAATGCCTCTTTGATCTCTCCGTGATCGGCTCTGTTTGCGTCCAATTTAGTGATGGCGGTGTCGGTGAGCTTTTCAGCCTGTGCAGAATGCGTTTCAGCTCGCCGCAAGATTAATGCGGCTCCAATCTTGGACATGGTACCGATGCTCGCGGTAAATCCATCAGCCCCCCCAGTCAAGGTGCTGCCGGCCGCGGCTGCGTCTCCTACTGTCGATACCGCCGATGCCAGGTAGCGCTCTGAGGCAGCCATCTCGCCGAGTCCATGCGCTTCTTTATTGAGGCCCAAGACCTTCTCGTGTTGGTTTCGTAGCTCATTCGCATCGCTATGGGCTGATTTTTGCGTATCCACCCATTCTTGATTGCTCTTTCGGAACAGCTTGAGTTTGTGTTTGTACCGGCTTCCATCTGCACGGCGGGTGCCAAAGGGGCTAGGTATCGCCAACACCGTCACCGGCCTGGAGAATGGAACCCTCCCATCCTTCACGTTAGCCGAACGCAGGGCGAAGCGATTTCCATTGGCGTCCAGATCCTTTTTTGTCGCCAACGCTTGCTGCAACGCCTGTTTCTGTACACGTTTTGCCTGCTTCATTTCAGCGTGCGTAGGCGGCGTGAGAACCCCGCCGCCGGACGCCACCGCTTGCTGACTGGGCTGCCGTGTCACTGCAGGAACTGGCTGAGGTGACGCGGTTTCAGCCGATCCTGTTGTGGAGGTTGATGATGCTCTTACCTCCTGAGGCGGAGGGGCAATGTTTTGAGCCGCCGCTGCGGTGGCCGCCGAAGTGGTCTGGGCTCTCACCTCGTGGGGGACTGGCGGCGGTGCAGCAGCAGGTGCAGCGAGGGTTGTAGCATGAGCCTGCAAGCGGCGCTGAGGCGCAGCTTTTCTAGCATTGGCTTCATGTTGGTTAGCGCGCATTGCGGCAATGCGCCGACCGACTAAACCTTCGGGTATCACGTGCGTATCGGCTACAGGCATTCGCCTATCCTCTGACTTGAAATTCTCGACCGATCAGACTACTCGCGTTTTGCCTGACAAGCCACTCATACTACGGCTAGCGGCAAAAATGACCGATCGGACACCTAAGCCGGTTTAAGGGAAATAACTACCGGACATGAATTGATCGATGCATCAAGGATCCCAGTCATCTTCTGCGGAGGCATTGCACAGGCGATCGCTAAGCGGTACTACCTACCTGTCTGAGACCAACGCAGGCCAGACGATCAGCTTGCAGGTGGGTACGGATGCAGCCTTGGATAAACATCGACACAATTGACGCGCCAATTGAGTGGCAAACTGTGGCCGCTTTTCCAAGACCGCTCCTGATGTCCTGCCGCTCTTATCTGGAGCCACGCATTAACCGCCAACGATCTCTACCTAATGAAACGCCCAGTACCAAAACAACATTCCTCGCTCTGGAGCGCCCTTGGATGCAACGGGTTTGCGATAAAACTCAGTTGTTTGGGCGTTTAGTTATCGGATATAGTCGAGCGGGGCCGTCGGCGGTAGTTAAGTGTCGTGTCAAGTGGGAGTGCCTTGATGAAACCACGGGTTTTCGTTTACGTGAAGAGAGGGCTCGCGTGCGCCGTTTTGCTTGCGGTGCTCTTGGGCGCCAGCGCAGTCAAAACCCAAGAGAGGAGTGACCTCGCAATATCAAAAGCGGGCGATTTGTATGCGTCTTCAATCAGTCATCCCTCCTTTATCAGCCCCCATGCCCAGCCCATTGCCGTTTTCCGAGACAGTGTTTTTGTCGTCAACACCCCAAGCGATACTCTTGACGTCATTCACACCAAAAGCCGGCGCATTACAGCCCGCATAAACGTTGGAGTCGATCCTGTGAGCGTAGCGATACGCCCAGACGGAAAAGAGATTTGGGTCTCGAACCACGTTTCCGATTCCGTATCGATCATCGATAACGATGCACTGAGCCCAACCTATTTGCAGATTGTAGCAACGGTCCAGGCCTTTGATCGTGAGCGCAAAGCGACGAGCTTCGATGAACCTATGGGTATTGCCTTTGCCGGTAATGAAAAAGCCTATGTGGCGCTGTCATCTGACAATCAGATTGCGGTCATCGACGTCGCGTCGCGTTCAATTATCAATCGACTGCAAATTACCGCACAGGATCCCCGCGCTATTGCGGTACGAAATGGCAGGCTATATGTGGTGCCCTTCTAATCGAACAACAAAACTCAACTCTCTGGTGGAATGAAAGATGCCATTGACGGTGATTTGGTCACCTTCGACGCCGTCAGCCATTCTATCGTAACGAACAGCAAGCTTTCGTTGGGGCATGTGATCGATATCGTCAAGCACCCTGACATGCCGGATCGAGACCTCTACATATTCGACACTGAAACCGACACGTTGATCGAAACTGTCGATACGCTGGGAACGCTACTTTACGGATTGACGGTCGATTCGAAGGGAAACGTGTTTATTGCGCAAACTGACGCTCGAAACGACGCTAATGGTCGGGCTGGGACGCAAAAGCACGGTCTGGCAGAGATGGAGAATCGCGCGTTTTTGAACCGTATTACAAAAGTAAAGGCGAAAAGGACTGATGTAACACCGGCAACGTTTTTCGACCTCGAGCCATTGCCTCCGAATCAGCCGGCGCGCGGAGATGCGTTGGCCACTCCCTATGGCATTGGAGTAAGTGACGATGATTCAACATTGGTGGTTTCGCTTGCGGGCTCTGACAAGCTGATCACGATTGATGCGGTGACCGGTCAGGTGTTGGGCAGAGTGGACGTAGAAGCCGTTCCACGCGGTATCGCCTTAGTAAGCGATGACGTTGGGCGACCTTCGCAAGCATGGGTGCTTAATGCCGCGGAAAATACGGTGTCCCTAGTCGACGTGGCTGATAGAGAAGCGCCTAAATTGATTACCAGCATTGTTCTAAATGACCCTACACTCCCATTGCTGAAGCAGGGTCGTAAGGCTTTCGAAACAGCCAAGGCGTCTGCGACTGGTACCTTCGCATGTGCTAGTTGCCATCCGGACGGACACACGGACCAACTGCTCTGGGTGCTCAACACGCCCATAGTCACGGGGGGAGACCAAATACAGCCCAGAACCACCATGCCAATTCGAGGACTACGTGATACCGAACCTTACCATTGGGATGGGATTCCCGGAGACCCTTACGGCGGGCACAATGCGGCAAATACTGACAGCTATGTAGCGCCAAATAGCGACATCAATGACCCTACGACTTCAACGCGGCACCTGATTGATGCGAGTTTGGCCAATACGATGCATTTTGTGGGTGGAACGAATACAAACGATGAAGGCAAGCTTGGAATGCTCAGCGCTGCTGAACGCGAGGCGATGTCTGTATTCTTGCTAAATGTGCCTTATCCGCCGGCACAAAGGCGTCCGTTTGACAATGTGCCCAGCAAGCGCGCTCAGGACGGATTCCGACTTTTTCATATCGACGGCAATGGGGTGGGCCGGCGCGATGTCTGCGGTGATTGTCACCGATTCCCCCATATGGTGAGCACCAACCACCCTACAATCGGTATGGATACGCCAACTTGGCGAGGTGCCTACGATCGATTTCTGATTCTGCCCCAAGGTCGTATCAATATGGTGACGCTGCCACCGTTCGCCGCGCTGGCGGAACAAGGCATTCCAGAGCGCGAGTTATGGCGCTTCTCCTGGGGCCTGCGCGAAGAATTTGATCCGGTCTGGGATATGGTGCTCGAACACAGTACTGGTTATTCTGGTTCATTCGCGCGCCAAGTAACTTTAAGTAAACACGCTTTAGCGGACGATTCAGCTATTGGGTTACTGGCCGCGCTTGAGCAATCGGCTCGCGAGGAGGCAGTACAGTTGGTGGGCAACGGGACTTTTTTGGCTTCATCGAAAACCCGGCCCGTGTCATTGTTTTTTGATGGATCGGAATACGTTACCGATACCGGGCGTTATTCCCGCGATGAACTGATCGACATGGCCGAAGAGGGTCTTTTCATTGGTACGGTAACTGCTCATAAGGGGGTAAACGCAGGTGCTGACCAAGCTCAACCGGCCCTTTGGACATTGGGGCCGATAGAACAGCAAAATGGTCCTCAGCGTTTTCCACAACTGGATGCTGAGCAACGCTCCATGACACTCAGCGGGCGGCATATTAGTGACGATGCTTACGTGATCGTCGATGGACGGCGTGTGGCGGGCTCTGTGAACGCGCGCGGCGACGAAGTGATCGATATTACCTTCGACGAGATACCCGATGAGGGTATGCATTTGCTGCAAGTGCAAACCCCCGGTGGTTTGATGAGTAACGATTTTATCTTCCACGTTGTGGCCGATGCCGAACCCGCCGACGCACCGACGCTCGGAGAGCTTGTGCAACGCCGCGACTGGGGCCGGTTGATCGGGGATTGGGTCGATGTTGGCACGCGCGGTGAATTTCGACTCAGCCTCAACTGGAAGATCAAAAACCAACTGCTTGAATTGGTGACTATGGATCAAAATGGGCCTTCGGTTGCGTTTATCCGCGTTGATCAAGGCAGTGGCCGCATTCTCCACACCGGCACAAATCACAGCGGTGTTTCAAGCACGGGATATTGGGACTTTGCCGTCGAGGATGGACCCAAGATGACCGGCAGTTTCCTTACCAGCACGGGTGCGACCGATCAGCTAAACATGCAGTTGGTGCCCACGAGCCTCGATTCCTTGGTTTTTCGTGTGGGTGTAGGGCAGTTGTCGGAGATTCCGATGATACGTAAGCAAGTAGCTCGAAATACGGTAGGGCAGCTCTAAAAAGTGCAAAAAGACGCGGCAGAAGAAGAGGCGCTGCACAGGCTTGGGCGGTCGACATGGGGTGACATTCTCAAAGATGCCAGCGTCGAAGGGCAACGGTTATCGTCGTCATCGACGCAAAATCTGCTCGTCTGAACACGGTGGAAACTACATTATCTTCAACCACATAAGCCATTAATTTATATACGTATTATGTGACAATATGGTGCCCGGAGCCTACATCACTTCCTACTTTAGGAATCTTCACAGGCCCTAGCCCACGTGTTTACTAGCTTTACAGGGCTTCA
>JAACDS010000338.1 GCA_009936895.1 Pseudomonadota bacterium | reverse complement strand
TTTCGGACTGGTTTTCGGACTGCGTATCGCTCATGTGGCGTTCTTCCCCTCTGCGCTAGTGAGATCTCGTATGCGCAGAAAGATGGGGATTGCCCGGGGGAATTCAAGCGTTTCAGGGGCCAATGCCCCTGAAACGCGAGAGCAAGGCGCCTTAGCTCCAGCCGGTCACGTCGGCCAAAGCGTCGCCAATTTCCGCCAGACTGCGAACGGTGCGGACGCCAGCGTCTTGCAGCGCGGCAAATTTATCGTCCGCGGTGCCCTTGCCACCGGCAATGATGGCGCCAGCATGGCCCATGCGCTTTCCAGGAGGCGCGGTAACGCCCGCGATATAGCCCACTACCGGCTTGGTCACATGCGCCTTGATGTAGGCAGCGGCCTCTTCTTCAGCGTTGCCACCAATCTCACCCACCATCACAATGGCTTCGGTCGCCGGATCTTTTTCAAACAGCTCTAATATGTCAATAAAGTGGCTGCCTGGAATCGGGTCACCGCCAATACCAACGCAGGAACTTTGGCCAAAACCACGATCCGTAGTCTGTTTGACCGCTTCATAAGTCAGGGTTCCGGAACGCGACACGATGCCGACTTTGCCGGGCAGGTGAATATCACCTGGCATGATGCCTATCTTGCATTCGCCGGGCGTGATCACACCCGGGCAATTGGGGCCGATCATGCGCGCGCCACTTTGCTCAATGCGCGCTTTCACCGCCAGCATGTCCAGGGTTGGGATACCTTCTGTGATGCAAACAATGAGTTCGATGCCTGCGTTCAGGGCTTCCAAAATGGAGTCCTTGCAGAAGCTCGCTGGCACGTAAATTACGCTGGCCGTCGCGCCAGTTTGAGCTACTGCGTCGGCTACTGTATCGAAAACCGGCAGACCCAGATGCGTTGTGCCGCCCTTGCCCGGCGTCACGCCGCCCACAAGCTGGGTGCCGTATGCCAACGCCTGCTCACTGTGTAGAGTGCCCTGTGACCCGGTAAAACCTTGGCAAATGACCTTGGTGTCTTTGTTAATCAAAATACTCATGCTTGACCTCCAGCCGCTGCTACGGCCTTTTCGACCGCGTCTACCAGTGAATCACCGGGGATAATGTTCAAACCGCTGTCCGCCAGCGTTTGACGACCCAATGCAGAATTATTGCCTTCAAAACGCACCACGACGGGCACTTCTACACCCACCTCTTGAACCGCACCAATGATGCCCTCGGCAATCGTCGCGCAACTGACAATACCGCGAAAGATGTTAATCAATACGGCTTTTACCGCCGAATCGGATAGGATGATCTTAAACGCTTCCGCTACCGCCTCCTTGGTCGCGCCGCCGCCAACGTCTAGGAAGTTGGCCGGATTACCACCATGCAGCTTCACCAAGTCCATGGTCCCCATGGCCAGACCGGCACCGTTGACCATGCAACCAATATTGCCTTCCAACGCCACGTAGTTGAGGCTGTACTCGGCGGCTTGGGCCTCGCGCTCGTCCTCTTGGCTTGGGTCGTTCATCTCAGCGATGGCAGGCTGACGATACAGCGCGTTGCCGTCGATGTTGATTTTCGCGTCTAGGCAGTGAATGTCACCGTCCGTCGTGACGACTAACGGGTTAATCTCGAGCAGAGAGCAATCTGTTTCCTCAAAAAGCTTCGCTAAGCCCATGAAAAGATTAGCAAACTGTCGAATTTTAGCGCCTTCCAACCCGAGTTTAAATGCCAGTTCTCGGCCCTGATAGGGCTGAGCGCCCACCGCTGGGTCGATGGTTGCGCGGAGAATCTTCTCAGGGGTTTCTTCGGCCACTTGTTCGATTTCGACGCCACCTTCGGTAGATGCCATAAACACCACTCGGCGACTGCCTCGGTCAATCACCGCACTGAGGTAAAGCTCTCGTTCGATGTCGGTGCAGCTTTCAACGTAGATCTTGCTGACGGGCTGACCGTGTTCGTCGGTCTGAATCGTAACGAGGTTCTTGCCAATCCACTGATCGGCAAAGGCGCGTATTTCCTCAAGCGAGTCCGCTAACTTGACACCACCAGCCTTACCCCTGCCACCTGCATGAACCTGCACCTTGACCACCCAGCGATCGCCGCCGATTTTTTGTGCTGCTGCAACGGCCTCATCCGCGGTGTCTACCGCATACCCTTCTGAAACGGGTAAGCCGTACTGCGCAAACAGACCCTTGGCCTGATACTCGTGTAGATTCATGGTATTTTCATCCTCCCTTTACTGTTTCACCAAACGACATGAGCGCCGTTTGGTGTGACATCGATGTAACATCGACAAACCCTGAAAAAAACGGGACGGTTAGCCCCGCTTCACTCGATTAACTGTATGAATCGCATGGCCGCGCGCACTCAGCGCCGCTTCATGCATACCCTCTGACAACGTGGGGTGCGCGAACATGATCAAGCCCAGGTCCTCTGCCGACGCACTGAACTCCATACTGATCACCGCCTGGGCGATCAGTTCGGATGCCTGCGCACCGATGACGTGCACGCCCAAAATGCGGTCCGTCTGAGCGTCTGCGATGACACGTATCATCCCTTCGTTTTCCCCTGCCGCCAGCGCTCGGCCGTTGGCCGCGTAGGGGAAACTCCCCACATTAAATTCTTCGCCGTCGCTCTTGAGCTGTTGTTCGGTTTTCCCCACCCACGCAATTTCCGGGTGGGTGTAAATGACGCTGGGCACCGTGTCGTAGTTGACCAAGGGTTTGTGGCCGGCGATGCGCTCGGCAACCATGATGCCCTCTTCCATGCCTTTGTGCGCCAACATCGGCCCTCGCACAACATCCCCTACCGCGTAAACGTTTGTCGCATCTGTCGCACAGAGATCGTTGACGTAGAGAAATCCGCGCTCATCCAGATTCACGCCGGAATCCGGTGCCAGCAACCCTTCGGTATAGGGTCGACGCCCCACAGCGACGATCAGACGATCAAACTCCAGGGTGTGTTCTCCGTCTTTGTCTTGATAGGTCACACAAACGTATTTGCTTTTACCGCTGCCCTTGACTTCGGTACCGGTAACCCGGGCACCCATGCGTATGTCCAGACCTTGTTTGGTCAGAATGCGCTTCGCATCACGAGAGATACGATGATCTGCCATGGGCAAAAATTCGTCCATCGCTTCGAGTACGATGGTTTCCGACCCCAATCGATTCCAGACGCTGCCAAGTTCTAAACCGATCACGCCGGCACCAATGACGCCTAAACGCTTGGGTACCTGCTTGAACTCCAACGCGCCGGTGGAGTCTACAATCAGGTCGCCGCTCAACGGTGCCGGAGGAATTTCCACCGGCACGGAACCGGGCGCCAAAATCACGTGTTCTGCCTGCAGCATCTGTTCTTCACCGCCGTGTGGGGTATAGCCCACTTGTCGGTTCGCATATAGGCGCCCCTTGCCAGCAAGCGACGTGACGCCATTGCCGTCAAACAGTGCAGCAACCCCGCCCGTGAGGCCCGCGACCACTTCGTCCTTGCGGGCAATCATGCGGGGCACATCGGCACTGACTTTACCGGTTTTAATGCCCATATCCGCGAAATCGTGCTGCGCCTCGACAAACTTGTGTGACGCATCCAAAAGTGCTTTCGAAGGAATACAGCCCCAGTTCAGGCAGGTGCCGCCCAGAACGGGCTTGTCTTCTTTATCCACCATCATGTTAATGCAGGCTGTATTCATGCCGAGCTGAGCGGCGCGTATGGCAGCGTGATAGCCCGCTGGGCCACCGCCAATGACGATCACATCGTAAGTGTTACTCATCTTAAAGCTCCAACAGGATGCGTGCTGGGTCTTCCAGCATGCCTTTAATCGCCACCAAAAATTGCACTGCCTCGCGGCCATCAATCAATCGATGATCGTATGAGAGTGCCAGATACATCATAGGCCGAATCACGATCTCGCCGTCAACGACCACTGCGCGATCTTGAATGTTGTGCATACCCAGCACCCCGGTTTGCGGCGCATTCAGGATGGGTGTGGACATCATAGAACCAAAGATTCCCCCGTTCGAAATGGTGAACGTGCCACCGGCCATGTCCTCAAGACCCAGCTTGCCGGCTCGCGCTTTTTCACCATAGGCCATAATCTGGTCCTCAATTTGTGCTAAGCCCAAGGCGTCCGCGTCACGCACAACGGGAACGACTAAGCCGCGTTCGGTCGAAACCGCAACGCCGATGTCGTAGTAACCGTGATACACAATGTCATTTCCGTCGATACTGGCATTAACCGATGGGAACCGCTTCAGCGCCTCGGTGGCCGCTCGCACAAAGAAGGACATAAAACCAAGCTTGGTGCCGTTATGCGCCGACTGGAATTCGTTTTGATAACGTTTGCGTAACTGCATGATGGGCTGCATGTCGACTTCGTTAA
>JAACDS010000337.1 GCA_009936895.1 Pseudomonadota bacterium | reverse complement strand
CGGGTGAAGCGAGTTCGCCGCTGATCGATGCGGCAGCGGCAGTGACCTTGCTGGGCAATATGCACGGCGGCTACAACGTCGCGACCTTGGTGAATCTATTGGACGACGATGCGCTGGCGGAAGCGGCCGCTGAAGAACTCAAGAGTACGATTTTAGTGTTTGATGCATTCCACGATGTGGCGGCAAAAGCTGATGCAGGTAATGCGCATGCCAAGGGCGTTATGCAGTCTTGGGCGGACGCCGAATGGTTCTCCAGCCACGATGCTGTGCCCGAAAGCATCAAGGCCGTCGTGTTCAAGGTGACCGGTGAAACGAATACCGATGATCTTTCACCGGCTCAAGACGCGTGGTCTCGCCCAGACATTCCTCTGCACGCTCGTGCCATGTACAAAATGGCGCGGGACGGCCTAACCCCTGAAACACAGGGTGAAGTCGGCCCCATGGCGCAGGTTAAAGCGCTGCAAGAAAGCGGTATGCAGGTGGCCTTCGTCGGCGATGTGGTTGGCACTGGCTCGTCTCGCAAGTCGGCAACCAACTCGGTGCTGTGGTTCTTCGGTGAAGACATGCCCGGCGTACCCAACAAACGTTCTGGCGGCATTTGTATTGGTGACAAAGTTGCACCGATTTTCTTCAACACGATGGAAGATGCGGGCGCGTTAGTGTTTGAAGCGCCAGTGGAAAAACTCGGTTTTGGCGATGTGATCGAAATTCGTCCTTACTACGGTAAGATTCTCAGCGAAAGCGGTGACGTACTGTCTGAGTTCGGCTTTAAATCCGATGTCATCCTCGATGAAGTTCAGGCTGACGGCCGAATCAACCTGATTGTTGGCCGCGGACTCACCCAACGTGCACGCGAGCACATGGGTCTGCCGCCTTCGGATTTGTTCCGTCAACCAACGGCGCCAGAAGCCTCCGACAAGGGCTATACCCTCGCCCAGAAGATGGTGGGACAGGCGTGTGGTGTTGAAGGTGTTCGCCCCGGTACTTACTGTGAACCCAAGATGACAACGGTGGGCTCCCAAGACACCACTGGGCCGATGACCCGGGATGAACTGAAAGACTTGGCCTGTCTCGGCTTTTCAGCGGATTTGGTGATGCAGTCTTTCTGTCACACCGCGGCCTACCCCAAGCCCGTCGATATTGACACGCAGCACAGCCTGCCAGACTTCATCATGAATCGTGGTGGCGTGTCTTTGCGCCCTGGCGACGGCATCATCCACAGCTGGCTCAACCGCATGTTGTTGCCAGACACCGTAGGTACCGGTGGTGATTCCCATACGCGGTTCCCCATGGGTATTTCCTTCCCCGGCGGTTCTGGCTTAGTCGCCTTCGCTGCGGCAACCGGTGTGATGCCCTTGGATATGCCCGAATCGGTACTGGTTCGCTTCAAGGGTGAAATGCAGCCGGGTATTACCTTGCGCGACTTGGTTCACGCGATTCCCTATTACGCCATCAAAGACGGTTTGTTGACCGTAGAGAAGCAAAACAAGAAGAATATTTTCTCCGGGCGCATTTTGGAAATTGAAGGCTTGAACTCACTGACCGTCGAGCAAGCGTTTGAATTGTCCGATGCGTCCGCCGAGCGGTCTGCTGCAGGCTGCACCATCAAAATGGCCGAAGACTCGGTTGCCGAGTACCTGCGATCTAACTGCACGTTGCTGCGTTGGATGATCAGTCAGGGCTATGGCGATGTGCGCACGCTGGAGCGTCGTGTTCAGAAGATGGAAGAGTGGCTGGCTAACCCATCGCTGATGAGCGCCGATGCCGATGCGGAATACGCCGCCGTGATCGAGATTGATCTTGCTGAGGTAAACGAACCGATTGTGTGCTGCCCCAATGATCCAGACGATGCTCGATTGTTGTCAGAGGTGGCGGGTGCCAAGATTGATGAGATTTTCATCGGATCCTGCATGACCAATATCGGTCACTTCCGCGCTGCGGGTAAGCTCCTCGACAAGGCCGACACTGTGGGGGCACGTTTTTGGATTTGTCCGCCCACGCGTATGGATGCCCATACGTTGATGGAAGAGGGCTACTACAACATTTACGGTCGTGTTGGGGCTCGAACCGAGATGCCTGGCTGTTCCCTGTGCATGGGGAATCAGGCGCGGGTACTGGCAGGCGCCACGGTTATGTCGACGTCCACACGTAACTTTCCCAACCGGTTGGGTGATGGCGCTGATGTGTACTTGGCTTCGGCGGAACTGTCGTCGGTTGGCGGTATTTTGGGTCGATTGCCGACACCGGCAGAGTATCTGGAGTACGCGAACAAACTCGACTCCATGTCTAGCGAGATCTATCGCTACATGAACTTCGATCAGATTGAGTCTTTCCACAACGCTGCGGAAGAAGGCAAGCTCATTGCCGCCGAGCAGATTGTTGAAGTCTCTTAAGTAGACGAGCGCCGAGAGTGCTTGATTTGACCCAAAGAAAACGGCCCTCCGGGGTCGTTTTTGATATGGACGGCACGTTACTGGATACGGAAGGGCCTGCTCAACTTGCTTTCGCGCGGGCTATTCAGGACATGGGTTTCGTATTCGACTCCGTCGCCTATGCCCGTTGTCTGGGCACTACGTTTGCAGAAACTCAGGTGATATTGCTCGAAGTGTACGGTGACGAGCTGGATATGCCGGCCTTGGGCAATGCGTGGTCGGCGAACTTTGCAGCCGCCAGCGTCGATACGCCGATAGCACTGCGTCCAGGGATCGGCGATCTGCTGGAGCGGTTGGCAAGCATGAACATTCCCATGGCGGTGGCTACCTCCAATCAGCGGGATATTTGTGAAGACTCTCTGACCGGGTGCGGTATTCGCCCCTTCTTCAATCACTTGGTGTGTGTTGCCGATGTGCGTAATGCGAAACCGGCGCCAGATCCGTATTTGTTAGCGGCAGCTAAGCTTGGACAAAATCCGCTGGATTGCTGGGCGCTGGAAGATTCCGATATCGGTACCCGGGCAGCCCATGGGGCAGGCATGCGAACATTCCAAATTCCCGATGCGCGTCCACCCAGCGAAGCTGTGCTTGCGCTGGGCCATGAGGTGCTGGAAAGTGCGGGGGAACTGTTGGCGCTGCTGTAGCAGCCAAGGCTCCCACTCAACGACAGATACTAGTCTGCAGACAGACCGGCGATTTGTGCTGGCGTCAACTCAAGTGCGCGGGCGACGTGATTGAAGAAGGTCACCTCATAATCACTGACGCGATCGTCGGCGTGGATCACTTCCAACAAAGCGGACAGGGTGTCTGTACGATCCTTGGCGGTGAGCTTGCGTGAGCACTTGTGCAGGTAGCGTTCAAACGGTGCTTTTTCGTACAGACGTGAATTTGCGGCGACACGAACATTGGCAGCGGTGAATTTTTCGCCCGTTCGCGTTTGCAGCACTTCACGCACTTTAGCCACTTCCACGGATTTAATGTTCGAATCCGATGCTGTGGCACGCGCTAGCGTCATCAACAGAACTTCCTTGGCCAATTGCTTTTGCTCGGCCCGGGTCAGGGCAGATCCGCCAAAAAGCTTCTTGATGCCAGCCAGTTTAACAATGCTCATGTGTCCTCTCTCAACTCGTTGTGAACCCGCGCAGTATACCCAGAATCCATTTATGTTGGAGATTCCTGCGTGGCCAAAGTGTCGTTATGGCTATCCGTGTCGCAAAAGTGAGCATTGTTATGCGCCGATCGATACGTGGTTACTGGCCAAATGCCCAAGCTTTAATCAAGTGGTGTGCGATTGCACCGGGGCCCGGTATGCGCAGGTCTGGGTTTTCCCCTCGCACAGCGGCTTGTACAGCTGGCCGCTCGAACCATGCCACGTCGGCCATTTCTTCGCTGTCGATTACGATGTCTTGATGTAGTGCGATGCCATGACAGCCGATCATCAGTGAAGAGGGAAACGGCCATGGTTGCGATGAGTGATAGTTGACGGTGCCGACAGCGATGCCGGCTTCTTCCATCACTTCTCGTCGAACCGCCTCCTCTAATGACTCGCCCTGATCGACAAAGCCGGCGAGTGCAGAATAAAAGTTGCTATCAGCTATTCGACCTTGGGACTTGCCGAGTAAGCAGCGTTCGCCCTTAGCATCGTCCTGTATCAGCATAATTGCTACTGGATCCGTACGCGGAAAAATGTGTTTACCGCAGCCATCACAGTGGCGAACCTGTCCGCCGCGAGCCGCTCGCGATGGTTGCGCGCAAACAGCGCAATAGGGATTTCGCTGATGCCAATCCAGCATGGCCCTTGCTTGACTGACGATGCCTGCCTCCGCTACGTCCAGGCCGGAAGCCGCTTGCCGACAGTCGGTAAAGGCCGCGACGTCGCCAATGGGATTGTCTTCTTCTTTGTCGTCTTTAAGACTGGCCGCAAAGTGACCCTGATCGTTCTGAATGCCAAGAAAGACGACCTGCCCAAGTGGCCAGGGCAGGTCTTCTTGGCTCACCCAGGCCAGACTGCCGTTAGAGTCTGTAGCAACTTTCAGTTTGTGAAAGAGCAGAAAACGGCTGCTGTCACTGTGCTGCAGCGCCTCGAGAGCCACCGTGTCTTTGCGCAGGTGCTGGGCGCGATCCAACGGATTGCCGGCGAAGGTGTGGACGAGAGTTGGATCCATTATGTTCATTAAGTCAGCCTAACAAGACCGGCAGGGGGGATCACATGTTTTTCTTGGTCGATGTTGGTGGCTTTTCACTGGACGAAATGGGGTATTCTCAGTAACTCAGCCAATCGACTTCGAATAGGAATGTCATGACAGATACGATTGAACGCATCGCATTCGGAACCACCAACCACCTAAGCAGCAGGGCAATCTTTGGTGCAGCCGCTCTTGGCGCGATGACTCAAGATCGTGCAGATCGAACCATGGATCTGGTGGCAACTTGGGGGTTGAACCATATTGATGTGGCGGCCAGTTACGGCGACGCAGAACTGCGTTTGGCGCCGTGGCTAAAGCACAACCGTGAGTCGATTTTTTTGGCTACCAAGACTGGGCACCGCACTTACAAAGAAGCCAAAGCACAGCTGCATGCTTCCTTGGAACGCATGCAGGTCGACCAGATCGACCTGATTCAAATGCACAACCTCACCCAAGCGGATCAGTGGGAAGTGGCCATGGGACCTGGCGGTGCCTTGGAGGCGTTGGTAGAAGCGAAGGAAGAGGGCTTGGTGCGCTTTTTGGGCGTGACTGGGCATGGTACCTATGCGCCCGCCATGCACATGCAAAGCTTGGAAGCGTTTGCTTTTGACTCGATCCTTGTGCCCTATAGTTTCATCATGATGCAACAGCCTCAGTACGCTCATGACTTTGAGGCCCTGTATACCATGTGTCAGGCGCGAGGCGTCGCCATGCAGACGATTAAGGGCATTGCGGCCCGGCGTTGGCAGGACGGCGATGAAGAAAAACGTTTCAGCTGGTACCGGCCGATCACCGACGCCGAAGCAATGAAGCGCGCGATAGATTACGTACTGAATCGAAAGAATGTGTTCATTAACACCAGTAGCGACGCAACGTTGCTGGAACCAGCGCTTAAATGCATCGCCCAGCCTAGGGCCGAGAGCGATTTGCAGCTGCTGGCGCGGGACGCTGAGCGTTTGGGTATTGAGCCACTGTTTATTCGAGACGTGTCTGACGATGTGATTGTCAGTGCGGGATAACTGCAACGTTCTGATTACCGGGGCGATTTGAGAGATAAAAGGAGAGACATCATGTCAGCACAGAGCAACTGGCAAGTACGCCGACTGGCGGGGTCGTTAGGCGCCGAGATAACCGGCCTGGATCTGAACGAGATTGCGGCGGGTGACGAGGCAGGCATTGAGGCAGTGATGGCCCAATTGCTGGAGCATCAGGTCATTTTTTTCCCCGGCCAGAACATGGATATCGACAGCCACGTAGCCTTGGGCAAGCGTTTCGGCAAGGTAGAGAATCACCCCAATCTCAAGAATCCATTTACCCAGCACGACGAAGTCTTCGAGCTGGCTGCCACCCAAGGCGGGGTGGCGGATGAATGGCATACCGACATAACTTTCGAGGATCAACCGTCCATCCTGTCCATTCTGCACATGGTGACCTGCCCCGAATTTGGCGGCGACACCATGTGGACGAATGTGAATCAGGCCTACCAGGAATTGTCGCCGCCCATGCGGGCGCTCTGCGACGGTTTGACTGCCCTGCACGACGCGCACCCCCACAACCGCGAGGATAAAATGGCTGTTCATCCAGTGGTGCGTGTGCACCCCGAGACCGGTGCCAAGGCGCTGTACGTCAACGAGCACTTTACTCGTCGCTTGGTGGAAATGAACGCCACAGAAAGTAAGGTGGTTTTAGATTATTTGACGAGTTGGGTAAAAAATCCGCGTTTTACTGTTCGCTACCACTGGACCCCTGGCACGATTGCCATTTGGGATAACCGCTGTACCCAGCACTTTGTGCTCAACGACTTTGAAGGCGAGCGCATCATTCAGCGGGTTACGGTTATGGGTGATATCGTGGAGCCGGCGCAGCCGAGTCCCTGGGAGTCCTGGGTTCGCCCCGGCCGGCTATCGGCCACCACGCGATTGGATCGGCAGCTCAACCGCTACATGAAAAATAAGGCAGCGGAGTCTGCCGAGTCCTGAGGTCAGGCTTCGGGGTATAGATTCACCACCGGGATGACGTGGCCTGGTTCTTTTTTCGCCAAGCCCTCGTTCAGCGAGCCGGACCGAAAGCCACCCAAATCCAGTGCCACAAAACGATAGCCCAAGGCTTGGATATCGCGCTGCAGCACATCGTGCTGTTCGACAGCCAAGGCAAATTCGTCGGTCAGTATTTCCAGTCTTGCCACGTCGCCATGATGACGCACACGAAACTGGCTGAATCCCAAGTCCGCCAACACGTTTTCGGCGGCCTCAACCTGAGCCAGTAGCGTCTGATTGATGGCGGTGCCATAGGGGAAGCGGCTGGACAAGCAAGCGGCCTGTGGCTTTTCCGCGTTCTCCAATCCCAGTGTTTTGGCCAGTGCGCGGATGTCTGTCTTGTGAAACCCCGCTGCCACGAGAGGAGACTTTACATCGTGATTGTCGGCGGCAATCAGCCCCGGCCGGTGGTCGCCCATGTCATCGAGGTTGGTGCCGTTGAGAATATGCGCAAAGCCTTGGGCTGCGGCAATTTCTGCCAGCTCGGTGTACAACGATGGTTTGCAATGAAAACACCGGTTGGTTGGGTTCGCTCGATAATCCGCTTTGCTGAGTTCGTCGGTGACGATGATACGGTGTGCAATGCCCCAATCCTCGCTGAGTTTTTTCGACAAGGCCAAGTCCGTGCGTTTTAAACTCGCGGAACCGGAGGTGACAGCCAGCGCTCGGTCGCCCAGAACTTGACCTGCCACAAAGGCGACTAAAGAGCTGTCGATGCCACCGGAAAACGCGACGACCGCGCTCGTGTAGCCTCCTACGATTTCTTTGAGTCGTTGGTACTTATGTTCAAGTTCGTTTGTCATGGCGTTTGCAGTCATTTGTGTGCGTTGGAGATCGTTTTCATTCTTCAGAGCCGATTGATTCGATTGGCAAGAAAGCCGGCCCCGAAGCCGTTGTCGATGTTGACCCCGCTCACCCCGGACGCGCAACTGGTCATCATGCCCAGCAAGGCGGCCACGCCATCAAAAGCTGCGCCGTAACCGACACTGGTGGGAACGGCGATGATCGGCTTATCAACCAAGCCGCCGACCACGCTGGGTAGGGCGCCCTCCATGCCAGCCACGACAATAAGCACTCGGGCACTGCGTAGGTCGTCCAGTCGCGCAAGCAAGCGGTGCAGGCCTGCTACGCCAACGTCGTAAATTCGCTCTACCGTGTTGCCGTAAAACTCGGCGGTAAGAGCCGCTTCCTCTGCAACATGCATATCCGACGTGCCGGCACTGACCACGGCAATGGTGTTGCCCAAGGCCGCAGGTGGCGATTGGTGCCACCAGAGCAGTTGCGACATAGGGTGGTATTCAGTGTCCGCGGGCAGACATTCCAGCTGATTAAAGGTGGCTTGATCCAACCGAGTGACCAGTACGCTGCTGCCTTGTTCCACCATGCTACCGACGATGTCGGAAATCTGCCCCGCGCTTTTACCGGCACCGAAGATCACCTCTGGGGACCCGGTACGCCGGGCTCGGTCGGTATCCAGTACGGTATGCCCGAGATCTGTGAAGAAGTGAGCGCGTATTTGCCGCGCCGTCTCCTCACCGTCGATGCTGCCTTCTTTGAATGCTGCCAGCAGCGCCTGAATATCCATGACTACCGGTGTTTGTTTACCGTGCCAGCGTCCTGCAGTGCCGCAATAGCGGACGCGTCCATACCAAAGTCGCGCAAAATCTGTTCGCTGTGTTGGCCAAGCAGCGGGGCGGGTCCCTGAGGTTTGACGTCAGCCGTGGCAAACCGCATGGGGATATTGACGGTGTTGTAGGTGCCCAGTTCCGGGTGTTCGATGGTCGGGAACATGCCGAGTTCTTGGGCATGCGGGTCTTGGGGGACTTCATGCAGGCCCATGACCGGACCCCAGATCAAGCCGGCTTCATCGAAAATTTTGCCCCATTCATCCCGGGACTTGGCGGCCAGGGTCTGATCAAAAATACCAATCAGCTCGGCCATGTTTTTGTATCGGGCCTTAGGATCGATGAAGCGTTCATCTTCGATGATGTCATCGAGGCCAATTGCCTTGCACAGCCGTGACCAGTAAACGGCATCTGGCAGCATGTTAAAGACCACCCAGTTGCCGTCGCCGCAGGGGAAGCGGTTTCCGGTAATGGTGAGTAGCTGATCCCGGCGACGTTTTCGCACGGGCATATGGTCCACGGCGGTTACCGCGTAGTCCGATGCCTGAGTCCATACTGCGGCTTCGTAAAGCGAGGTTTCCACCACTTGGCCCTCGCCGGTTTTTTCCGCCAGCCGCAGGGCACCCAAAATAGCGCCGACCATGGCAAGGCCCGTGGTGTGATCGCCTTGCGCAGGGCGTGCCATGGGCACCATGCCGTCTTCGCCTTCGCGCATGGAATCGTACAAACCAGAGCGTCCAAAGAATGCGGTAACGTCATAACCCGGACGCCAGGCGTCTGGGCCACTGGTGCCGTAGCCGGTTAGAGTCGCGTGAACAAGCTTAGGGTTTGCCTTGAACAGACTGTCGGGATCCAGACCAAACTTCTGCTGTCGCTTG
>JAACDS010000336.1 GCA_009936895.1 Pseudomonadota bacterium | reverse complement strand
TCGATGTCGCCGGTATTGATGCCGGAAATGATGTTCTTCACCTCGCCTTTGCCCGGTGCGGTGAGAATCACTTTGCCTGCGCCTTTCGATTTGAGGTGTTCTGACAGGCCATCCATATCACGCCACGCACCCGTGTTATCGATAATCAGGGCGTTATGAATGCCATAGGACTCATAGTCCACCTGGTCGGGGCTTGGGGCGTAGATCATACGAATCACGTTACCGTTCGCGATAATGCACTGGTTTTCTTCGTCGACCCGAATGGTGCCCTGAAAACTGCCGTGTACCGAATCCCGACGCAGCAGGCTCGCACGCTTGATCAAGTCATCCTCACTGGCCTTGCGTACCACGATGGCTCGCAGTCGCAGTTGGCTGCCACTGCCTGTTTTTTCAATCAACAACCGTGCCAGCAGGCGTCCAATACGCCCAAACCCGTATAGCACCACATCTTGTGGCGCCGCGATCGGGGTCGCGGTGGAACCGATAACACTCTTACATTCCTTGGCGGCGAATTCTTCAGGCGTTGACTCGGCCGAGACCGCATCGTCCATGTATTTAATGGCCAACTTACCAAGGTCGATATGGCAAGGGCCGAGGTCCAGGCCGGAAATCGCCTGCAAGATGGGAAACGTTTCGAACTCAGACAGCTCATTCTGGGCAACCTGCCGCACGTAGCGGTGGGTTTTCATCAGTTGCGTAACGCTCTGGTTATAGAGAGCTCTCCCAAAACAATAGACAACAATGTTCTCGCGATAGAGTTTGCCGATCAGGGGAATCATCGCTTCGGCCAAGGCTTCGCGTTCTTTCCAATCGGGGAAGTAGTCATCCAGTTTCGATAGAGGCACGGTTTCTCCTTTGTTTACCCAGAGGTGGATCTCAGAGACCAGCATCCGACCGGTGCCAATAGCACGGCACGACGGGCGCAAGTTTCGGCGGCGAAGAATTCTACCACCAAGTAACGACCGATCCCACAAGAGAGCGGGTGTCCGGAGCGTTAGCGATAGCTTTGATTGATGCTTTCGAGCACCTCGCTCCCTGGGCAGAGTGTTTCTTCCGTCAGCTCGTTTAAGGGCCGGGCGGTCGTTTCCATGATGTCATGGCACTCGAGCGCTTCGGGATCAACGTACAGCAAGCCGGTGGCCACCTGACCTTGCTCCTGCATTTTTTGCACGTAGGTCATGGCGCCGATTCGATCATGAGGATCGTAGTTCGCATCAATTTTGTAGAGTTGCAGCGTGCTGCCATCGGGCATGGCAATATTTTCCTGAGTCCCCTCGGCATAGTCCGCGGTAATTTCTGGCTGGCCAAAAATCAGATCCGCGTCCACCACGCTGCTCGAATGCTCACGAACAAATTCAAAACTCTTGGTAGAACCGCCGTGATTGTTAAAGGCGACACAGGGCGAGATGACGTCGATAAAGGCCATGCCCTTATGCTTGAGCGCCGCCTTAATTAGTGGCACCAGTTGAGCCTTGTCCCCGGAAAAACTGCGCGCGACGAAGCTGGCGCCCAACTGCAGGGCCATGCTCACCAGATCAATGGGTTCGTACAGGTTCGGCACACCCTTTTTACTGGTAGAGCCCTTGTCGTTGGTAGCAGAAAACTGGCCCTTGGTCAGGCCGTAGGTGCCATTGTTGTCCACCAGATAGAGCATGTTGGTTCGTCTGCGCACCACGTGGGCGAATTGACCTAGGCCGATGGACGCGCTGTCGCCGTCACCGGAGACGCCGACACACATCAAGTCCCGATTTGCTAGATTTGCCCCGGTAGCCACACTGGGCATACGGCCGTGTACCGAGTTGAAACCGTGGCTACGATTCAAAAAATAGCTAGGCGTTTTGGACGAGCAACCGATACCGGACACTTTCGCAAAGCGATGTGGCGGCAAGGACAGCTCGGCGCAGGCCTGCACGATGGCGGCACTGACGGAATCGTGGCCACAGCCCGCGCACAGGGTAGACACCGAGCCTTCGTAATCGCGACGCGTTAAGCCCAATTCGTTGGTGGGCAGGTTCGGGTGATGTACCCGTGGCTTCGATACAAATGTCATGATGTCACCTCGGTCAGGCGGGCCAGTTTGTGTTCTTCGTAGTACTCGCTGATCTGTGCGTCGATAAAGTCAGCGGAAATCGACAAGCCGGCAAAGTACAAAATCGGAATCAGTTTTGCGGGATCGGTCTGCAGCTCATTGACGAGCAATGTGCGCATCTGACCGTCGCGGTTTTGCTCCACCACGAAAATCAAATCGTGATCTGCGACAAAGGCCTCCACTTCCTCACCAAACGGGAATGCGCGCACCCTGCAGGTGTCAAGATGAATCCCGCTCACGGCCAATTTGTCCAGCGCTTCAGGAATCGGTAGCGACGTAGTGCCGTAATACAGCACACCCACTCGTCCACCCCGCCCGTTGATTTCCGCCTTTGGCACCAAGCCACGAGCGGTCTGCCATTTCAACTGCAGACGCTCCATGTTGCGTTGGTACGCATCTGGCGATTCGGTGTAGGCGGCGTATTCGTCCCGTGAGGTGCCACGGGTAAAGAAAGCCCCTTTATCCGGGTGGGTTCCCGGCAGGGTTCGGTAGCCCACCCCGTCACCATCCACATCCAGATAACGGCCAAAGGTTTCCAGGCCATCGAGCTGCTCGGCAGACAAAACCTTACCTCGGTCGTAGCGTCGGCTGTCATCCCACTCGAGCGGGTCGCTTAAATTCTCGTTCATGCCCAATTCCAGGTCGCTGAGGACCAAAATCGGCGTTTGCAGTCGATCCGCCAAATCTAAGGCGTCCGCAGCAAAATCGAAACACTCCTTGGGCGTGGCAGGAAACAACAGCGGGTGTTTGGTATCACCATGCGACGCATAGGCAGCACCAATCAAATCACCCTGCTGGGTTCGTGTGGGCATACCGGTGGATGGACCAGATCGTTGAATATCCCAGACCACCGCAGGGATCTCGGCAAAATAGGCCAGCCCGAAAAACTCCGACATCAAGGAAATACCGGGACCGCTGGTGGCGGTAAACGAACGCGCGCCGTTCCAGGCCGCACCAATCACGATACCGATGGCCGCCAGCTCGTCCTCGGACTGCATAAAGGCGTAGTTTTTGTGCCCGGTGTCTTTATCGATCCGCAGCCGCTTGCTGTGGTTTTCAAAGCTCTCAGCCACCGAGGTCGACGGCGTAATCGGATACCAGGCACAGACCGTTGCCCCGCCATAAACGCTGCCTAAGCCAGCGGCATCATTGCCATCGATCATGATGCGATTGCCCACCGCATCGCTGCGCTGCACCTGCAACGGTAAAGGCGCTTGCAGATACTCCAGCGCGTAGTTGCGACCTATCTCCAGGGCACGAATGTTCGGCTCAATGAGCGCATCCTTGCCCTTGTACTGGGTAGCCACCATGCCGGTGATTACGTCAAATTCGATGTTTAAAAGTCCAGCTAAAGCACCAAGATAGGTGATGTTCTTAAACAAACTTCTTTGTTTTGGGTCCGCAAATTCCGGCAGCATCATGGTGGCAATGGGAATACCAATCTCGTGAACGTCGCTGCGCACAAGTTCTCGCGGCAGGGGTTTGGAATTGTCATAGACCAAGTAGCCGCCGGGCAAAATACTGTCAATGTCCTCGGCGAAGGTTTCAGCGTTCATGGCCACCATGATGTCGACGCCTTCCCGGCGTCCCAAATAGCCCTGCTCGCTGACGCGAACCTCAAACCAAGTCGGTAGACCCTGAATATTCGAGGGGAAAATATTCCTCGTCGCCACCGGAATGCCCATGCGGAACAGAGCCTTGGCAAACATACCGTTGGCGCTGGCCGAACCCGAGCCATTCACGTTCGCAAAGCGAATCACGAAGTCGTTTATTTTGGTATTCATGCTGGCCTACTCTCCAAAGGAACCCAGTTGCGGGATATGAACCACAGAGCGCTGCATATCCCATGCGTTGGTTGGGCAGCGTTCTGCACACAAACCACAGTGCAGACACACATCTTCGTCCTTGACCATCACTCGCCCGGTCTGCAGCGAATCGGATACGTACAAGTCCTGGTCAACGTTCAGCGCCGGCGCCATCAACGACTGGCGCAGCTCGATTTCTGGTTGATTTTCGACACAGGCAATGCAGTCCATCGGACAGATGTCGACGCAGGCATCACATTCGATGCACAAGTTATCGGTGAACACGGTTTGCACATCGCAGTTCAGACAACGCTGAGCTTCTTGAGCGGCCAACTGGGCATCAAAACCAAGTTCCACCTCTACCTTCAAATTGTTCAGAGACGACTCGTGTTCAACCAAGGGCACCAGCTGACGGACCGCAGGGTCATGCCCCGCATCATAGGCCCATTCATGAACCCCCATCTTGGTCGACAGTAAATTCACGCCCTCTGGCGGCCTGTCGGCTTTCAGGTCCTTACCGTGGCAGTACAGATGAATGCTGATGGCCGCACGGTGCGCGTGGGCTGAGGCCCAAATGATGTTTTCCGGACCAAACGCGCTATCCCCGCCGAAGAAAATGCTTGGATTGGTGGACTGTAAAGTCACCTCGTCCAGTGTTGGGCAGTCCCACTTGTCAAATTCAATGCCCAAATCGCGTTCGATCCAGGGACAGTGGTTGTCTTGGCCGATGGCCATCAAGACATGATCGCACTCGATGAACTCATCGGGTTCGCCAGACGGCTCGTAACGCAAACGACCGTCTTCGCCCCGCACGGGGGTCACACACTCGAACAATACGCCTTTCAGCTTGCCGTTCTCGTGGACAAACTCTTTAGGTGGCCGGTTATTGATGATGGGAATGCCCTCGCGCATGGCGTCTTCTTTTTCCCACTCCGAGGCTTTCATCACCTCAAAGGCAGAGCGCACGACTACTTTGACGGATTCCGCACCCAATCGCAGTGAGGTCCGACAGCAGTCCATGGCGGTATTGCCACCGCCCATGACGATGACCTTGCCTTTTATTTCTGTGATATGACCAAAGGCCACACTGCTCAACCAGTCGATACCGATATGGATATAATCGTTGACGTCTTCTCGCCCGGTAAGCTCCAAATCTCTACCCCTTGGTGCTCCGGTGCCAATGAAGTAAGCATCGAATTTTTGTTCCATCAGCTCTTTCATGCTGTCGATGGCCTGACCAAAATGGCAGTGAACGCCCATGTCCAAAATACGGTCGACCTCTTCGTCGAGCACTTCTTCGGGTAAGCGGAAGGCGGGAATCTGACTGCGCATAAAGCCGCCGCCCTTTTCATCCTGCTCGAACAAATGCACTTCGTAGCCAAAGGGCAGTAAATCTCGGGCAACCGCCAAGGAGGCAGGCCCTGCACCAACCAGCGCGATGCGCTTGCCATTTTTTTCCGTGGGCACGTGGGGCAAGTACGGGGTGACATCCCCCTTGTTGTCCGCTGCAGCGCGTTTGAGACGGCAAATCGCCACTGGCGTTTCCTCGGTACGAACCCGCCGACAGGCCGGTTCGCAGGGGCGATCACAGGTTCGCCCCAATACACCGGGAAACACATTGGAATCCCAATTGAGCATGTAGGCTTCGGTGTACCGCTCCTGTGCAATCAATCGGATGTACTCTGGCACCGGTGTGTGTGCCGGACAGGCGTGTTGGCAATCGACTACTTTGTGAAAGTAGTTCGGATCAAAAATATTTGTTGGTCCCATACGTGCTTTGAGCGCCAAGGGCCTGTGCCAAAGCACTCGCCCACGGACTTTTTCCCCTTCCCCTGATTATCCCTTTGCTTTTCTCTCCTCCCTCGACTGCTCTCTTCCGCAGCCGCACGGGGTAACTTGAAACTGTAGCCCAGCCATTATTGTTACGCTAGTACCCCTCGATGGGTATTTTCGTAGTCCGGTGCGACCAGCAATTCTCGGCTAACCGCTGACAGACCGGGCCTCAGCGGTTAAAATGCGCGCCTCGTCGGCAACCCGCCCACAGCAGTCAAGGACAAGTATTTGGCAACCAACTCGCCCGTGTCAGAAACTCAGCAATCCAACCTTCTACCTCTCGGGAAAATCACGCCAGAGCTCTGCGTGCCGCCCAGGCCGGGCATGCGTTTACATTGGACTGGACTGAAAGGCAGCGCAGACCTTTTCGCTGCGGTAGAGCTGGCCAAGCAAGTCAATGAACTGTGCGTGATTGTGACGAACCAGCCAGCTCATTCGGACCGTTGGCGCGACGGTATCGGTTTTTTTTCAAGCACCGAAGAACTCGAAAACCTTCGTTTTCCCGATTGGGAAACCTTGCCCTATGACGCTTTTTCGCCTCATCAGGACATCATTTCGGAACGGCTGGCCACCCTGCAAACGTTGCGCAACGCCACTCACGGGGTGTTAACCGTACCGGTCTCTACTCTAATGCAGAAAGTACCGCCGCTCAGTTATCTCGACGGAGCCTGCTTCGAGCTGGCCTGTGGGGCAACCTTTGATGTCGCCAACCAGCGCCTGTTGCTGGAGTCCGCGGGCTATCAAAGTGTCGAAACCGTGACGGAACGAGGCCAATACGCCGTGCGCGGTGCCCTAATGGACATCTACCCCATGGGCGCACCTCTGCCGGTACGTATCGATTTGCTGGACGATGAAATTGACACTCTGCGCACCTTCGACCCAGATTCTCAACGTACGGT
>JAACDS010000047.1 GCA_009936895.1 Pseudomonadota bacterium | reverse complement strand
TACCTCAATCGCGATTGTACTTGGTGGTTCGATACTCGTATTGCTGATGCGATCGCGCCTTGCTGACTTCATCGCCATGTGGTCCAAAGTGATCATGAAGACAATCTTCGTCGGCGTGGACAAACCGGCCGACCTGATCGAACAAATCATTGAAATGGCAAATATCGCGCGCAAAGACGGGCTCATCGCGCTGGAAGGCCAAGACATCAAAAATCAATATTTGGCGAAAGGCATCGGGCTTCTCGTAGACAGCACACCACCGGAAATCATCGAATCCAGTTTGGACAACGAGCTGACTCTCATGAAATCACGCCACGCCAATGCCGCCATGATGTGGCGCTCTTGGGCAGATATTGCCCCCGCCATGGGCATGATCGGTACCTTGGTCGGGCTGGTGGGCATGCTACAGAATATGAGCGACCCGAAGGCCATTGGTCCCGCCATGGCCATCGCATTGTTAACCACGCTGTACGGTGCGTTCTTCGCAAACGTTCTCGCCAAACCCATCGCAGAAAAGCTCGAGGGTTATTCCGTAGATGAGGCGGAAAACTGCGAACTCATCGTCGAAGGTATTATGGGCATTCAAAGCGGCATGAATCCGCGCTCATTGTCTGATTTGCTAGCGACCCGGCTTGCACCCGGTGCCCGTGCGGCTCTAGAAGGCGTCTAGCGGCGGCCGCCCAATGGCTGAAACACAAGAAACAAGCGGTGAGGACGATCTCGATCCGGATCTGATTGAGGACAATGCCGGTGAAAACGAGCCGCCGGCTGAGCCACCGCCGCCTCAAGAAAAGCAAGAAGAGTGCCCGACGTGCGAGGTCGGCGCACCGGCCTGGATGGCCACTTTTGCGGATATGGCCACTTTGCTAATGGCCTTTTTCGTTCTAATTCTATCGTTTGCCAGCGTTAACGTACCCAAGTTCGAGCAGGTCGCTGGATCCGTAAAGCTCGCCTTTGGTATCGATCGGGTTGTGCCAAGAATTATGATTCCCAAGGCCGAGACTGTTTTGGACAGCACCTTCACAATATCCGAAGCGGCGCCAACGGTGATACCCCAGGATACGCAAGCCGTCGAAGATCCGACTCAAGAAAACGTCAAGCAAATGAAAGACTTTGAAGACGCGCCCTTGGACACTCAAGCTGACTACCGAGAAGTCTTGGAGGCCTTGGAGAACGAAATAGAGCAAGGTCAGGTCACCGTAAGCATCAGCGGCGATGACATCGTCGTGGAACTGGTCGAAGAGGCCTCGAACCAAAGCGAATCCGGTGAGGAGAGTCTTGGTAAGGGTGGCCGAATTTCTCAGCAAACCTTGGATATCGCCCAAGCCGTCAGCGACATTCAAACCAAAGTCAGCAGCGACATTTTAGTCAAACGACAAAATCCGGGTGAGGCCGCCGCCGAGGGGCGGGCCAATGAAGCCAGCAGCAAGTACGAGGCCATCAGAGCCGAGCTCAGCCGTGAAATCGAACAAGGCTTCGCTGAAGTGGAGCGTGATGGTGACAGCGTGATCATTCGCCTAGGTCAGCAAGACAGCTTTGCCTCGGGCAGTGCGGCACTGCAACCCGGCTTCGCCGAAACCTTGATCAGCGTTGGTGACGCGGTAAACAACACCGGCGGCCTTGTTCGGGTAGAAGGACATACGGACAATATCCCTGTCGCGTTCAGTGAACGGTTTCGGTCCAACTGGGATCTGTCATCGGCACGGTCTGCCTCCGTAGCGAACTTCTTGTTGGACAACTCCCAGCTGCAGCCGGGCCGGGTCACCATCACCGGACTCGCGGATAGCGAACCCATCGCCGATAACAGCACGGCCGCAGGGCGCGCGCAACACCGACGCATCGAGGTGATTGTCGATGGCTGAGGAAAACCAAGAACCTAACGGCGATGGCACCGAAGACCCCATTGAGGACGCCGTTGAGCAACCCGAGGTAACAGACGACGCTGACGCCGAAGAACCGAAGAAAAAGAAGAAGAAACCCCTCGAGTGCCCGGCTTGCGAAGCAGGAGCACCCGCTTGGATGGCAACCTTTGCCGATATGGCCACACTGCTCATGGCGTTCTTCGTGCTTATTCTCTCATTTACTGAAATGGAAGACCCTTCGATCACCAAAATGCTTGAGGGCACCATGACCGATGCCTTTGGTGTGCAAAGGAGAAAGCCCAGCACAGAAGCCCCCATGGGCCAAACCATTATTGCTCAGCAGTACAAAACTACGAAGGCTCCCGCTGGTACGGAAGCAAAGGAGGACACCACCACGGAAGAACCGGAGGAGCGGGAGCTGGAGGACAGCCCAGACGTCAGCCAATCGGAAACACTTACCGACATAGAAAATCTGGAGCGAACGTTCGCCACCGAAATCGCCGCGGGTAAAGTATCTCTCGAGGAAAAAGACGGCAAAATTACCGTATCGGTAAACGAAAATACGGATAGCAACGACCGCGACGAGACCGGCTCTCAGAACAATGACGGCCAGCTGGATCGAGAGGAACTTGAGATCTTCGCCAAGGTAGCCGAGTCGCAGGCGTTTATGGAAACCGAGCTGGAGGTGGAATACCTGACGTCCGACAGCGAAGACGAAATGCTGCGGCAAACACGCAAGACTCAAGAGCTGGATGACAAATACCAAGCACTACGCGCGGATCTTAGTTCGGAAATTCAGCAAGGGTTGGCAAATGTAGAAAAAATCGGCGACCAAATTCTGATCAGCTTGTCTGCGGCGAATTCTGTCCGCTCAGGTTACGCAGAACTGCAACCCGCTTTTTCGGACACCCTGAGAAATGTGGGCGATTCCGTCGCTCGCGCCGGCGGTAACGTTCAGGTCTCCGGGCATACCGACGACATTCCCATCGCTTTCAGCGAGCGCTTTGATTCCAACTGGGATTTGTCCGCCGCCAGAGCAGCGGCGGTGGCCGATTTCTTTTTCGCCAATAACCAGATCGACAGCGAAAGGGTCAGTGTTTTCGGCTACGCCGACACCAAGCCTGTGGCCGATAACGGTAATGCGGCAGGACGGGCGCAGAACCGCCGGATCGAGATTTTGATCGACGGGTAAGGCAACACCGAGGGCGTTCGTGGTATATCAAATCGTGGAAAACTAACGAAGAACGAAGATGGCCTTACTAGGAAGCACCCGAAAGCGTCTTTACCACGCGCTAGAGCATTACGATCGAACCGATCCAGCTTCGGTCATCATCAGCTCCATGGTCGTTGGTGTTATCGCCATCAATCTAATTGCGATCATTCTAGAGTCCATACCCGCATATGCCAGAGCCTACGGCGAAACTTTTTTCGTCATTGAACTGATCTCTTGCGTCTTCTTTTTGCTTGAATATGTTCTCAGGGTTTGGGTCTGCGTAGAAAAACCTGCGTCGGCACATGAATCACACCGGACTGAATCCAGCGCGTTAAGGCAACG
>JAACDS010000046.1 GCA_009936895.1 Pseudomonadota bacterium | reverse complement strand
TCTTTAGGTGCAGCCAAAGGCCAACAAAATCCGAATCCGGCCAATCGGCCAGAAAGGCACCAAAGGAGCCGTGTTCGGCTCGGATGTCCAAGATGTAGAGGGCATTATCGCGAACGCTGGCAATTTTCGTGCCGTGACGCACGATGTCGGTGTTGCCCGTGAGCTCTTCGATCTCTTCGTCTGAAAGCATGGCGCAGCGGGTGACGTCGAATTCGTGAAACGCGGATTGAAAACCAGACCACTTGGCCGTGATCACACGCCAGACGAAGCCTGCGCGAAAGACGCAGGCGGTCATCTCAGCCAGCACATCGGCATCACTGACCGTGCGCAGATCCGTCGAGTCTCTAATGGGAGCCAGCAGTTGCTCAAGCTCGCGCTCACCACCTTTGCGTGCCGCCGCCCGGGCATAAATATCGTCGAAGTGCTGCATGGATTTCCAATCTATAAAGGCAAGCTATTTGAGCGCAGAAGTATGTAGCATGGCACGCTCAGCAAGCAATGGACGCATCGGTTTTGAACCCAGATAGCAGCCCAGTACAACGCCCTCGATTTCATCTTGCGATTCCAGTCACGGATCTTGAACAGGCGCGCGATTTTTATGCCCAGCAGCTGGGATGTGCCACGGGTAGAGAGTCGTCTCGGTGGATTGATTTTGATTTTTTCGGCCACCAACTCGTCACGCACTTGGTGGATACCGCTGATCATCCCAGCGTGGCGACGAACGATGTGTCGGGCCACGAGGTGCCTGCGTCTCACTTCGGCATCATCATGCCCTGGGCTGATTATGAGGGCCTGTTAGCACAGCTCACTGCCAGGGGGGTGGCCTTCGTCATTGATCACCATATTCGCTTCCCAGATCGGCCCGGGGAGCAAGCCACGTTCTTTCTAAAAGACCCGAGCGACAATCATCTGGAGTTCAAGGCATTTCGCAATATGGACATGCTGTTTGCGAAGGATCTAGAACGTTATTGAGCTTCTGCCGTTTTTGATAGCACTTGGCAGCGTTTCATCAAGCGGCGAGACTGCGGATCGAAATCGTCGCGACGGTGAAGCACCCGTCGGTTATCCCAAATGATTAAATCAAAGGGTTGCCAGATTTGCCGCCAGACTTGGTTGGGGAGTGCGGCATAACGCCACAGCTCATTCAACAATGCCTCACTATCATCCAGTGATAATCCGGGTACATAGGCCCATTCCCGCCTACCAAGGTATAGGGCGGGCTGGCCGGTTTCGTCATGGGGCCGAACAATGGGGTGCACGGCGCCGGGGGCCTCTCTGGGGTCGTCGAATGCCTCATAGCCAGGCCGCAGCTTGCCGATACTGGTGTGTGCGGCATTGTGTTTGATCGTCAGGCCCGCGATCCGTGTTTTAAGCGACGCGGGCAGAGCATGGTAGGCAGCGCACTGATCGGAAAAACAAGTATCGCCGCCGGTCTCGGGTATTTCGATACCCAGCAGGACGCTGGCAGGCGGGGGTGTGTCGACGTAAGTCATATCCGAATGCCAGGTTGCCTCTGCGTTGCCCAATCCGCCGATGGGCTTGCCGTCCACCAATATGTTAGACAACTGAGTGACGTAGCGATTCTCGATCTTCGCCTTGTCTGCCTCGGACATGCGACCAAAAGGGGCCTCTTCCAACGGACCAAATTTGGCCCTGAATGCCTGTAGCTGTGCCTCGTCAATCCGTTGGTTGCGCAGTCTGAGGACCCCGTACTTGAGCCAAGCGGCATACAGTCGATCGAATGTGTGGTCTGATAGGTGCGCGACGTCGACGCCGCAAACGTCGGCGGCAAAGGTTTCGGTCAGTGGTTGTATCTCCATCATGGTGTGTTCCCTCCCTGAGCTGTAGCGGCGTCAACAGCTTCTCTCGGCGCAAGAATGCGCGCAATCATCTTGTGGCGGTCATCGCCGGAATGTTGGAACTGCTGGTGCAAGGCCAGCACAGCAGCGCCAAACTGAGTCTGCTGCCAAAACTGGCTTTGAATCGTCACGCTGTCGTAGTCGCCGGGTTGTGCGGTCATCGCTTCCAGATAATAAGCCTTGATATCTTCCACCGCGCGTTTTAGCCAAACGACGTCGGTTGGCAAGACGTTGTCGTCCAATTGTTCTCCCAGCAGCTGAATGTTCTGCTGGGGTGACGCATCGGCGATGCCGACCAAGCTGCGGCCCCCACGGCGTCGGCGGCCCAGTTCGTACCACGGGGCGAGTTCCCCGATCTCGCGCGCGAGCCGGGTTTTCCATGAGGCGTCCTGGGGGGCTTCTGTTGGAAAGGAGACGGGGCAGGCCACCGAGTTTTCGTCATCAATGGCCGGCACGTCGTGGGGGTAATCTTCCAGTACCGGGCCTGCTTGCCGATGGAGCATATCCAGCGCAGATTCAATAACATCGCGCTGAAACGATGCATCACCGGGTTTGCCAAGGGGACGGCCCAAGGGGAAGGGGACCCAGAGCGCGCGAGGCGGCTGCATGCTGGCGGTGTTCTCCCTTACCAAACTGATACCCGTTGTCAGCAGCCCGTCGCGTTCCAGAAAGTAACTCAGCGCGCTAACTGCGCGCGTGCAGTTGGGTCAGACTGGAGTCAGAAATACCGCGTCGACGTTGTCCTGTTTCAGCAGGCCAGCCACTTGGGCCGCGCTGGCCTCATAGGCCCGGGGTAGCAACCCGGCGCCCATGAAGCTGTAGTGCACGCTGGCAAGACTGCCGACGACACCTTCAGTGGCGAGTTCGTTGAAGCGGGCGAGCGGAAAGACGACGTTCACATCTTCCGTGAAACCGGTTTTGTCAAAGTTCGCGGAACTGTGAGACATAACCAGTGCCTCTGGGCTCTCTTCGCCGTTTAGTGGTCGGAAGGTGGCATCGGAAAGGTCGAAAGCGCCATCGTCTCGGTAGTGCAGGCCCGCGGTAGTTATTAGGGCGATACGCATCTGTGACAAAGGTTTTGTGGGGTTTGTCCACACTGGCGGGCCTAAGGGCGGCATGTTCTT
>JAACDS010000335.1 GCA_009936895.1 Pseudomonadota bacterium | reverse complement strand
GCGCGAATTACGGCTTCTGCAAGCGCCACCTCTATGGCCTCGACCGCCGCTTTTGCCCTGCCGACAGAAGCGTCCGCTACTGCCAGTCGCGCCTTACTCGCTTGAAACTGTAAGTGGGCTTCGTCGAAGGACTGCTGGGATACATTCCCCTGAGTGCGCAATGCCCTAACACGGCGTTCGGTGTTGCCTGCCAGCTCTGTGTCCGCTCGCGCGGCACGACGATTCGCTTGCGCAAAAACCTGTTCCGACCGAGAGCGACGAAGATCCGATTCCAGCGCTCGGGTATCTAACTTGGCTAGGAGCTGGCCCGCCTCTACCGTATCGCCAAGATCGACGTTGATGGCGGCGACTTCGCCGCCGCGTTTGAACCCTAATTCAGCCTTTCGTGCTGCTATGGTCATGCCCGCGTAAACTCGTTTGGTGGAAAACTCGGTTTCGGCGGTCACATTGATATAGGACACGGTTAGATCTGCACGCGCGGGCTGTGGAGCGCTCAGCAACGCCACTACAGAGTAAAGAACCAGAGAACATAACAAGCTAGATCGCTTTCTTTAGGCGCACATAGAGAGGTCTCAGTCAATTTCGGGCTGAACTGTAGCCTATATGCTGGATCTTATCTAAGCAGGGAACGATGCAGTAGCTCGAGGGTGTGAGGTGGGTCGCGAAGCCGATCGCTTTATCGTTACTCTGTCTACAAAGTGGTCTGCGGGTTATTCGAAAAGGCTCCTGATGGATGGTATGTAAAGGCCTATGTCCTTGGTGCATCAGAGCGCAACGAACGTTCTGTGGCCATGATTTTGATCTTGGCGCCTTTTGCGCCTCATTGAAACAGATGTTAAGCCCGAGTACCTTCGTGTGACTGTTAGGGTGTGATGTGTCGGGATCAGATAAGAAGTAACGAATGTGAATCGATTTGAGGCGTTTGAATGACAATTGTTAACAGGCTGGCTTTGGGTGTGGTAACGATGCTTATCTTTGCCTGTGGCGGCGGCGGCTCATCGTCCCCAGCTTCGCCAATCTTAAATGATGCGACCAACAACCCACCATCGGCACCTGCCGAGCATTGGGGGCTAGCCCGCGCGAGCGCAGCCAGTGTCGATGTGTCTCAAGCCGATGTTGACGCGATTCTTGATCATCTCTTTTTCGATGCTGCTACCCAGTCTGCTCTAGTGAGCAAGGACGGTTACGTGGTGGGTGAGCGCTACGCTGACGGCTTTGATGCCGACAGTCTCGGCACCAGTTGGTCTGTGGCAAAGAGTTTCTACAGCGCCGCCATGGGGGTGGCCATTGAAGAAGGACACTTCTCTTCGGTGACTCAAAAGGCCAGTACGGTGCTGACGGAGTTCGTCGACACCGATAAGGAAGAGATTACCGTCGAGCAAATTCTGCGCATGCGTTCTGGTTTGGCCGCAAATACCGACGTTTTTTTCAGTGGCGATCAAACCGCTCATGCCTTGGCCAATACGTTGGTAACGGCACCGGGTGCCCAGTTCTCTTATTCGAATGCTAATTCTCAGCTCTTTGAACCGCTCTTGCGACGAGCGACGGGAATGGATGCTCACAGTTACCTCACTGAAAAAATTCTGCGCCCGATAGGTATTGATCCAGCCAATGTGGGTTTATGGTTCGACGCCACCGGCACCCAGCCCATGAGCTACTGCTGCATCGACATGCGCCCCGATGACTTTCTGCGCTTTGGTTTGATGTTCGCGCGGGATGGGCGTTGGCAGGAGACGCAAGTGGTGCCCGAGAGCTATGTGTCGGCCAGTTTGAGTCCCGTTGGATTCTACGGCTATCAGTGGTGGGCGATGAACGAGGCGTACTTCGGCAGTCCCGTGCGCGGTGACGTGAAATCTGCCATTGGTCTCAACGGGCAGCGCATATTGGTTTGGCCAGAGCATGACATTGTGGTGGTTGTTTTGACGAAGTATCAGCACTTTGCAAATCAGGGTTATGTGTTGAACCTTGATGGCGATACTCTCAATTTCCCTAATACCTGCACCGGTCGCAACAGTTGTTCTTCCGCTTCAGGTGATCTCGCCAGTACAGGAGACCCAGTGCCAACCTACGATTTGCAGGCCTTGGTAGAGCTTATGGTGGATCTTGTTGTTGAATAGCGGCACAAGGTACTGAATTTGGAGATGCTAGATGGAATTTAATAACCGCGTTACTCAGTTGCTCGGCGTGGAGACCCCCATCGTTCAAGCGCCCATGGGCTGGATCGCTCGGTCTCAGTTAGCATCCGCGGTGTCCAATGCCGGTGGGCTGGGCATTATTGAGACGTCCTCTGGGGAGTTGGACGCGATTCGCGAAGAGATACTCAAGATGCGTCAACTGACGGACAAACCCTTTGGCGTCAATGTCGCCCAAGCCTTTGTTCGTGATCCGGGGATTGTGAATTTCATCATCGACCAAGGGGTGAAATTCGTCACCACGTCTGCAGGCAACCCCGAGCGATACACCGAGCAGTTGAAGTCAGCGGGACTGACCGTATTTCACGTGGTACCGAGTTTGGGCGCGGCGCTGAAAGCGGTGGAATGTGGTGTGGACGGACTGATCGTGGAAGGCGGCGAGGGCGGCGGGTTTAAGAATCCGCGTGACGTGTCCACCATGGTTTTGTTGCCCTTGATTCGTTCAAAAGTCGATGTGCCCATCATCGCTGCAGGCGGGTTCCTCGATGGCGCTACCATGGCGGCGGCCTTCGCCTTGGGCGCGGAAGCGGTGCAGATGGGCACTCGTATGGTGTCTGCTGCGGAATCGCCGGTGCACGAGAACTGGAAAGATGCCATTGTGAATGCGGCGGAAACCGACACCGTCTTTTTGAATCGGGCTCATTCGCCAGCGTTGCGGGCCATTCGCACAGAAAAAACCAGCCGTCTGGAATTCTCCACAGAAAATGTCATGGGCGAATTTGGTACCGCGACGGATCTGTACTTTGGCGGCGATATGGAAGCCAGTATTGCGCTTACCGGTCAGGTGGCTGGACGCATTGATTCTGTGCGGCCTGTGGCCGAGATTATCGCCGAGGTGCGACAGGAGTTCTTCGAGGTGCTGGGCTCCATGTCCCAGCAGTATCTGTAACGCGGCTCGCTCAGGGGGTGTGATGAACCAGCGCGTAATGCCTCACGCTCGCAACCTGTCCTTTGCCGTGACTGTACGAGCGTTCTTGGTGGGGTGGGCAATGCTGCTTGGTGGCTGTGCTGAACCGGGCGTGAAGGTACAGCCGCCTCCGCCCGTTGAAGACACGAAGGCGGTTTTGCAAGATTACGTTGGTTTGAGCGAATCCCAGGCGCGTGACTTGGCGCGAG
>JAACDS010000334.1 GCA_009936895.1 Pseudomonadota bacterium | reverse complement strand
GTCAGGATGACAGAAGACATAATCCAAGGCAGGGAGTCTTTGAGTGGCGCTAGGACGGCAGGGGACATATCCGCTGCGACACACAAATGCGGTAAAATTTCGTTTTCGGCCACGAGGGAAATCATGGCTTGCTGGTCGCGTAGAAGATTGGCGGGTGTATCAATTAACATCTGATGGTTTTGACGATACCTGGCAAGTAAACGGGTCAGTTGTTCTAGGCTGTTGGCTCGCAAGAAAGCCACGCCAACATGCTGACAGAGCTGGGCTAGCCCTCCGTCCGAAAGCATGGCCGTGCTGGGCTGGCTCGCGGGGTCTTGGTGATACTCGTGTCCAAGTGAAATCACCATCAAGTTCTTGTTGGCATCGGTCTCCAGTGTTTGTTCTATAAGACGGGCTATTGCGGTAGATTTGCCTGCACCCGGGCGTCCCACCAAGGCATGTACGCCAGACCAATCGCGCTGCTGAGCCAGCGGCTGGCTCAGAAAACCTTGTACTTGCTCAATGAGCCCCGTGGAAGCAGCGGCCCTATTTTCTTTGACGCGCTGATTAATAGACGCCATGGCCAGCTGGGCTTTGTGTAGTGGGGTCTCAGCAGCAGCCTTTGCTTCCAGCTGTGCACGCAGCTGTGCCAAATCTTCTTGAATGGTTTGCATCATCTGATGCATGTCGTCACGGCCTGGTAACGCAGCGGGTTTTTCTGCAACAGCTCGGTTGTCGCTGGATGCAAAGGGCGAGCCTGAGACAAAGGGGGTGTCATTACCACTGGCGCTTTGCCGATTGCCTAAGGCTGAATTAAGTTCTTGGCCAAACTCTCGGGCGATACGCTCATTTGATTTGGTGCTGCCTAGGGGGCCGGTTTGCGCTCCTTCAACCGCGTCCGCGGCAACGCGATTCAGCAGCGAGGCCACGGTAGACGTCGCCTCGCTGATGTCCAAACTCTCCGTGCTCGCAGTAGCAGATGGATTAGGCATCGCTGTCTGAGCCTGCGGCTCTTCTACCGCACAGATCATCTCGGTTTTGTTGCCCACCTTGTTGGTGGAAATAATCAGTGCGTCGTCGCCATAATGCGCACGTACCTGATCCATGGTTGCCTTGCTATCAGCGCCGACAAATCTTTTAAGTTCCATAGTCTTTTAGGCAGACCCTAGGTCTGCTCTTCCTCACGTTCGTTAACTTCAATCGAGGACACAACGCTAATGGGTTGGTCGTCGGGAATTTCGGTGTAGCACAGGACCGTCAGATCCTTTGTGCTCCGTCGCAGCAGGCGCGCCAACCAGGGGCGCAAAATAGGCGAGACCACCAATACTGCGGGCAAATCTTGCTGCTCTAGGTCTTCAATCGTAGAGCGGATCGAAGCAAAGAAGCTTTCTGCTAAAGCCGGCTCCAAGGCGATTTCGTCATAGCTGTTGGCTCGTGAAACCAGATCCGTGAGGAGCTGTTCCAAGGTCGGATCTAAGGTCATGACCGCCAAGGTTTCGTCCGGATCGATAATGTCTTGAACGATTAGCCGGGCGAGCTTGGGTCTGACCAATGCGCTCAGCTGTCCCGCGTCCTGAGTCCGGCTAGACTCTTCTGCCAGCGTTTCTAAAATTGTGCGCATGTCTCTCAGCGGCACGCGCTCTCGCAGCAAGTTCTGCAGCACACGGACGACGATACCGAGGCTGAGCTTTTCAGGAATAAAGTCCTCAATGAGCTTAGGAGACGTTTCGGCGATTTTATCGATGAGCTGCTGGGTTACGTCGTAGGTCATTAGCTCGTCAGCGTTGTTCTGGATCACACTGTTCAAATGCGTCGCGATAACCGTGCTGGCATCCACCACGGTATAGCCAACCGCTTGGGCGTATTCGCGTTCGCTGGGTTCGATCCAGACCGCGTCCAGACCAAATGCAGGATCTTTGCCGGGCTCGCCGGGAATCTCTGACAGTACATTGCCAGGGTTAATGGCCATCTCCTTGCCGCCGGCGATCACGCCAACGCCACGAACGGAGCCGTTGATCACAATTTGGTAGGCATCTGGCGCGCTGTCCAAATTGTCTCGAATGCGAATAGACGGCAGCAGAAAGCCCATTTCCGCTGATAGCTTTTTGCGTATGCCTTTTAGGCGATTGAGCAGACGGCCACCGGTGTCCGCATCCACCATGGGAATCAACCCGTAGCCTAATTCGAGGCTAATGACATCGACCTGACCGGCATCATCCCAGCCCAGTTCTAATAGATTGGGGTCTTCTTGTGTGGGAGCCGCTTGATTGGGTTGGATCTCACCGGGTGCGGGCATGGCCGCGTTGTTTGCGGCAAAGGAACGCTGTATGTAGAACCCCAGGCCGAGCGCCATCCCACCCAGCAGCAGGAAGATCATATTGGGCATGCCAGGTACGAGACCCATCACCGTCAAGATTCCGCCGGCAATATAAAAAGCCAAGGGGTTCGCCAGCTGCTTACTGGCCTGATCCGGCGTGGATTCCGATGTGGTGACTCGGGTAACGATAATGGCCGTAGCCAATGACAGAATCAGTGCGGGCAGTTGGGCAACCAGACCATCGCCGATGGTGAGCAAGATGTAGGCGCGTGCAGCATCGGACAGAGTCATATCGTACTGCAGCAATCCAATCAGCAGGCCGCCCACCAGATTGATGATCAGAATCAGCAAGCCGGCAACCGCGTCGCCGCGTACAAATTTCGACGCACCGTCCATGGATCCGAAAAAGTCTGACTCTTGCGCAACTTGGGCACGACGCAGTTTGGCGGTTTCTTGATCGATGACACCGGCGTTTAGATCGGCGTCAATGGCCATCTGTTTGCCGGGTAGGGCATCCAGGGTAAAGCGAGCGATAACTTCCGAAACGCGCCCGGCACCCTTGGTGATGACGATGAAATTGATGATCATAAGAATCGCGAAAACGATAAAGCCGACCACGTAGTTTCCGCCGATGACGAACTCACCAAAGGCGGCGATGACCTTGCCGGCGGAGTCGCCACCCTGATGTCCTTCCAGCAGAACCACACGGGTAGATGCCACGTTCAGGCCCAACCGAAGCATGGTTGCGAACAAAATCATGGTGGGGAAGGACGAAAAGTTAAGGGTTTCGGCGGTATTCAGCGCCACCATGATGATTAGCAGGGCCAGCAAAATGTTAAGGGTGAAAAAGAAATCGAGCATCACCGGCGGTAAGGGCAAAATCAACATGGTCAGAATCAGAATGACCGCCATCGGCATTGCCAACGACGTCCACGGCACCGAGGCCGTCAGTTGTCGAAGTTCTGACAGATTGATTGCTGAAG
>JAACDS010000333.1 GCA_009936895.1 Pseudomonadota bacterium | reverse complement strand
GTGTTGACGGCTGATGGTAAGGATGGCGATAAGCCACCAGAACAGTCCTAGGGTACTGCAGAGCAGCGTCAAGAATGCGGGGCTGTTGTTGACCAGCGGACCCGCGACGCCCATCAGGTAAACGAGTACACCAACGCTGACCGCACCGGTGATTAACTCAGTGAGCGCATACTGTATGCCGATGGGCTGGTTGCAGCACCGTGATCGCCCCCGCAACCAAAGATAGCCAACAATCGGCAGGTTTTGCCAGGGTTTAATGGCTTGGGCACAAGACGGGCAATGAGAAGAAGGATAGGCCAGATTGAATCGACTCGTGTCGGTGTCGAGTTGGCTCATGATGGGTAAGCGGTAGGCCACCACGTTGATAAAGCTGCCCACACAGCTGCCCAGCACGAAAATCAGTGCTGCAATCAAGGGTGTGGAATGCCAAAGGAAGTCAGTCATCTGATGGTCCGAATCTAAGCCGTAACGGTATCGAAAGTCGGGCTGATGAACTACCGGCAGCGCCGTTTTATGGCCGACTTTTGTCCGGTAAAACCTAAATTCCGCACAGGTTCAAGTGGTGACTCATGCACCCCGATCCAGCAGAATCCGTGGTCTGATTTGAAAGGAGAGGATCTGATGAGCGAAGCTTGGATTATTGATGCGGCCCGAACACCTCGGGGAGTGGGAAAACAAGGTAAGGGCGCACTGTGGGAAGTACATCCGCAGAAGCTGTTGTCCACGGTGCTGAAGTCGCTAGCCGAACGCAGTGATCTCAAAACCGATGAGATTGACGACGTCATTATGTCCTGCAGCAGCCAGTTCCAGCAACAGGGTTCATGCGTCGGTCGTATGGCAGCGCTGGATGCGGGCTTCTCCACCAGAGCTTCTGGGGTAACATTGGATCGCTTCTGCGGCGGTGGCATCACCGCGGTCAATCTGGCCGCCGCCAATATCATGTCTGGAATGGAGGACCTGATTGTCGCGGGCGGTGTTGAGATGATGTCCTACACGCGCAGCGAAGCCCCGCCATTCCCGTTGGATGCAGGTAACGAAGATCTGCGTCGACTCTATCCTCAGCTCAATGTGGGTATCTCCGCAGACATTATTGCGACAGAAGAAAATTTCAGCCGGGCCGAGTTGGATGCTTTTTCGTTGGAAAGCCAGCGGCGCGCGGGAGTCGCTCTGCAAGAGGGCGCGTTCCACAAGTCCCTGGTGGCAGTGCACAACGCCGACGGTACTCTGGCGCTGGATCAAGAAGAGTACCCGCGTCCACAGACCACGGCGGAATCGCTGGCGGGTTTGCAGCCGGCGTTTGAAGGCTTGATGGATATGCCCTTCTTTGATTCCGGCAGAACCTATCGCGAAATGGTGGCCGAACGTTGGCCCGGGCTGGTTGTCGAGCATCGCCATCATGCGGGCAGTTCGTCGGGCGTGGTTGATGGAGCCGGTGCCTTGGTGATGGCGTCACAGCAGTACGCTCAGAGAAACGATCTGAAACCTCGTGCACGTATCGTCGCTATGGCGAATATGGGCCACTCGCCAGAGTACATTTTGAACGCTCCGGTTGATGCGGCGAAGAAAGTGTTAGGCAAGGCCGGTATGACGATCGACGACATCGATCTGTTCGAAGTGAATGAAGCCTTTGCGGTTGTGCCGATGAAATTCATGCGCGATCTCGATGTAGATCACGCCAAGGTTAACGTCAATGGCGGCGCGATCGCCCTCGGCCATCCGATCGGCGCGACGGGTTCCATGCTCATCGGAACGGCGTTGGACGAGCTTGAGCGAAGCGGCCGATCAACGGCTCTGATCACCATGTGTGCTGCCGGTGGTATGGCACCAGCGGTGATCATCGAGCGCATTTGAGTCGACGACAGAAATTTTTATTGAGAAAGGAACGAAGTCATGGAGAACGCGAATCAACTGGACGGATTTCGCAGCGATGTTCGAGTCTGGGTGCAGGACAATTTCCCAGCCAGCTTGGCCGGCGTGGATCTGGCCGGTTTAGCCGGTGGTGAAAGCGGCGCGAAAGCCAGTGATGAAGTCAAGGCTGGTATGGAAACCTGGCGCCAGCGTCTCGCCGAAAAAGGTTGGGGTGCCCCAACTTGGCCTGTGGAATTCGGTGGCGGCGGCCTCAGCGATCCTGAAGCGGACATCATTGGCGAAGAGATTTTCCAGGCAGGTGCGTATAACCCGATTCCGCATATGACGGGTATGGGAATCACCATGGTGGGCCCAACTCTGTTGGAGTACGGAACTGATGAGCAGAAAGAACGGCATTTGAAAGGCATCGCTAGTGGAGAAGTTCGCTGGTGCTTAGGTCTTTCAGAGCCTAATGCGGGCTCGGATTTGGCTTCGCTATCGACAAAGGCAGAGGACAAGGGTGATTACTTTGCGCTTAACGGCCAAAAGGTTTGGACGTCGGGTGCTCATATTTCCCAATGGTGTGGTGCCTTGGTGCGCACCGATACCGATGCAGGCAAACGCGATGGCATTAGCTTCGTGATGCTGCCCATGCAGCAGGACGGGGTTGAGACCCGTCCGATCCGCCTGATCTCCGGCGTCTCACCATTTTGCGAAACCTACTTTACCGAAGCCCGTGCAGAGAAGGGTGACTTGCTGGGTAATCTCAATGACGGATGGAGTGTGGTGAAGCGCTTGCTGCAGCACGAACGCCAAAGCCAGACCGGCGGACGTGGCGTGAGCATGGTCGACGCCGAGCCCCTGCACATCAAAGCCCAGCGGTTTGTCGGTGTCGACAACACTGGTGCGCTAGCCGATCGCGACCTTCGCCAGCGCTTGGTCCGAAATTACATGGACGCCACGGCTCATCGATTAACGGCACAGCGCATTACAGACGAGGCAGCGGGTCGAGTGGAAGTGAGCGCCGCCGCGTCGATCTTGAAGAATTCGAATACTCGGGTAGCGCAGGGTAAGGCGGAGCTGGCCTTGGAAATCATGGGCAGCCAGGGCATTGGCTGGTCGGGCGACGATTTTGCGGAAGACGAATTGGGCATCGTACGTGAATGGCTGTCGGGTAAGGCGATGTCGATTTATGGCGGTTCTTACGAAGTACAGAACAACATCATTTCCAAGAATGTTTTGGGTCTGCCCGAAACAACCCAAAAAGGATAGACCATGGCAGCGTTAACAGAAGAACAATCCATACTGAAGGATCAAGCCAGCTCTTGGGTTGAAACCCAGCTGCCGGTGCAGAAATTCCGAGAATTCCGTAACAGCAATAGCGATGGGGGCTTTGACCCTCAGGCGTGGACTGCCATGGTGGATATGGGCTGGACAGGTATTTTGGTGCCAGAGAACTATGGTGGCTCAGACTTGGGTTACCTGACGTTTGGCGTCATTTTGGAGCAACTTGGACGACAGCTGTGCGCCTCGCCACTGTTTGCTTCGGCCTATGTCGGCGCAACAGCCCTTAATTTGGGAGGCAGCGAGGCTCAAAAACAGCACTGGTTACCAAAGATCGTCGATGGCAGCGAAGTCTTGACGTTGGCGGTAGACGAACACTCGCGGCATCAACGCGATCGCGTGGACAGTACCGCTCAACCCAGCGGCGATGGTTTCGTCATCAATGGTGCCAAAACATTTGTTTTGGAGGGTATGAGCGCAACCACATTGGTTGTCGCCGCGCGGACCGACGAAGGAACGGTGGGATTATTCTTAGTGCCAGTCGATGCCCAGGGGCTGTCCCGTCGAGCCATGCAGACCGTAGACTCCCGTGACTATGCTCGGGTGACCCTGTCCGACGTGGCGGTATCAGCAGATGCCCACCTGGGCGCCATGGCCGGTAGCGAACTGTATGAGGCCGTGTTGAACAGGGCTGCCTCAGGTATCGCTATGGAGATGCTAGGCGTGGGCTGTTACAGCTTTGAGATGACTCTGGATTATCTCAAGACGCGCAAACAGTTTGGCAAGGTCATTGGCTCTTTCCAGGCACTTGGCCATCGCGCGGCGGAGCTCTATTCGGCCCAAGAAATGGCGCGTTCCTGCGCCGAAGCCGGCGTGATTGCCATTGATCAGGGGGCCGATGACGAAGCAGCCATGAGCGCCTTATCTAAGGCTAAAACCGGTGAATTTTTGTTCGATATGTCGAACCAGCTGATTCAGATTCACGGCGGTATTGGTATGACCGACGAATTCGACGCCGGGCTTTACCTTAAACGCGCTCGAGTACTCGAGACCACGTTTGGCAATCAGGCATACCATCGAGATCGCTACGCGACACTGCTGGGCTTCTAAGGCCTCAGCGACAAAAAGCCGGGTCATCCCGGCTTTTTATGGATGCAATCTAGGATTCGTTAGCTGCGACGCTGCCGATTCCAACCTTCCATGGCCTGACTCATGTCCAAGAGCTGGTCCTTATGTTCCAGCAAAGCCTCGTAATCAGCATCAACTCCAAGCTCAAGGTCGGCGTTGTTGAATACGGCGCAGGTCGAGAAGCGTCCGCCACCGGCTTGAATGACTTTGCCGTTTGGCGCGTCTTCGCTGGCCATCAGCAGCACCGCGGGGGTCACCAGTTTAGGGTGCACGTCGGCATCGGGGTTTTCCGGGTCTAGGTCTTCCCGGCCGGGAATCGTGGCGATCAGCCGCGTCGCCGCGCTTGGGGCCAACCCGTTGACGCGGATATTTTTCGATGCGCCCTCAATGGCGAGCACGTTGATCAGGCCCAGCATACCCATTTTCGCCGCACCATAATTTGCCTGCCCGAAGTTGCCGTATATTCCTGATGTTGAACTGGTCAGTACGATTCGCCCATAGTTCTTTTCGTACATGATGGGCCATGCCGCGTGTGTCACGTAGGCACTGCCGTTGAGGTGGACGTCCATGACCAGATCCCAATCGTCCAGGGACATTTTCTTGAAGCTCTTGTCGCGGAGAATGCCCGCATTGTTAATCAAGATGTCGACGGTGCCGAATTCTGCGACCGCATCATCAATGATGGATTTTGCCCCTTCGCGGCTCGAAACCGACGCTTTGTTGGCGATGGCGACGCCGCCGGCCTGACGGATTTCATCGACCACGACATCGGCCATATCGCTGGCGCCAACCCCATCCCCGCTGCCCCCGAGGTCATTGACCACCACCTTGGCACCGCGCTTGGCGAACTCCAGAGCATGAGACTTACCTAGGCCGCCCCCGGCACCGGTAACGACAACAACTTTATCTTCAAATTCGCTCATGAGGACTTCCTTGATTGATGAGGTGGTGATTCTTGGAAGCCCGCAGCCTAGAAAAAATCAGCGCCACGGGCAATAGGACCGGCCACAATTGCTACAGCGCAAGAGCAGCGGTTCCTGCAATCGTAAGGCGGTGCAGTTCTCGGTCATAGCCGTCATAGCCACCGTTTGCCCGGTGCAAGACGGAACGGTTGTCCCACATCACCAGCATGTTCGGCTTCCAGACATGGGTGTACTGAAACTCTTCTCGGGTCTGCCAAGCGTAGAGATCCATGATCAGTTGCTGACTGTCCTCTTGGGTCATGTCTACGATGGTGTGAATGTAGCCCACGGTGCCAAATACGGTATCAACGCCAGACTCTGGGTGCTTGGCGATGATGGGGTGCGGTTCCGATTTGTTGGCTTGATCTGAAAACAAAATCTTCATGCTGCGATCATTGCCCTGGTCTTTTTCGCCGTAAGTGCCTTGGGGGCCGTAGGCAGCGGCTGCGGAATGCAGGGCAATCTTGCCCTCGAGTCGAGCGCGCAGCTCGTCGGGCATCTGTGCCAAGGCCATCTGCTGATTGGCAAAACCCGTGTTCCCGCCAACGGGTGGTACGACAAGGCTGTAGAGGCAGGTGCCAATGGGTGGGTGTTTTTTGAAGCTCCAATCCGTATGCCAATTTTCGGCGAATACCGGAGCTTGTTCGTCTGCGCGGCGGGTGAGGGCGACGACAGGTGTCTTTTTGTTGATTGGCACAAAGTAAGGATCATCGCCAACCGCGCCAAAGTAGTCGGTAACCCTGACCAAGTCGTCGTCGGTGAGTTGTTGGTCTGGAAAGGCCAGAACATGGTGTTCGAGCCACGCATCGCGGATCTCGCGAATGGTGTCAGCGCTCTGGGGCTGTGATAAATCCAGGCCGGTGACGACGGCGCCGCAGGCCTGTCCACTGGGTGTTACGTTGATCATGCTGTTTCCTCGTCCTTTGCCTCATCCTCGTGCGCAGCCACTATAGCCCTCTAAACACGGACTATCTAACCCACGTGCGGCTAGGCTCACAGGTGACTTAGCCCACAGAGAGGGCCAGCAGGCGCGAAATTTCCCGAGCGCTGCGATCACTTTGTTCCCGCCAGGTATTAAAGGCGTCTTGCATGGCAGCCAGATCGCGCTTACTTGTTGGTTCCTTGTCCACGACGCCGGCACCGATCAATGCAGCCACGACGTCTCTGGACAACAAAGGCGTGTCGTAGCCCAGAAAACGCAGACAGTAACGACCGGTTTGACCACCCAAGCGGCTGCCGTGT
>JAACDS010000045.1 GCA_009936895.1 Pseudomonadota bacterium | reverse complement strand
TTCTAGTGGCTGTAACAATCCTCGCAGCGATGTTGTGCACGCCGACCTACGCAAACGACCTGATGACCGTGTTTGTAGCTGCCAAAGACAATGACGCCTCGGTTGGCGCAGCTCGCGCGTCTTTTTTGGCTGACAAAGAACGCCTGCCTCAGGCTCGCTCAGCACTGCTACCGTCTCTGGTCGCCAGAGCCACTACGACCAAAACCGAAACCACCATACCTGGCGATAATTCTGCGAGCGCCGCGATTTTGGAAAACGGCTACAACGATAACAGCTGGAGCGCCCAGCTACGCCAGCCCGTGGTCAATTTATCTTCATGGTTTGGCTACAACAGCGCCAAAGCCTTCGTTAAAGCATCGTCCTTTTCCTTGGCAGCCCAAGAGCAGGATTTGATTGTTCGCGTGGCGGAAGCGTATTTGAACATCCTTCGCACCCGTGACCGGCTGGACACAACCAACGCAGAAGTCACCGCCGTCAAACGGCAGTTGGAACAAGTACAGCAGCGTTTTGATGTCGGCTTGGTCGCGATCACCGACGTACTGGAATCTCAGGCCGCGTTCGATGCTGCCCTGGTGCGACAAATTCAGGCCGACACAGATCATTACATCAGCTTCGAAACCCTGCGCACGCTGACCGGACAGGGCTATGACACACTCGCGACCCTGTCAGAACAACTGCCCATCGTTGCCCCAGACCCCATGGATGAAGAAGCTTGGGTCGAAGCCGCCATGCGCTCCAATTTAGGCATCCGCGCCGCCATGGAACAACTCAGCTCAGCGCGCAGCGATTCTAAATCGCGTTTGTCAGGCCATCTGCCGACAGTGGACGCCACTGTTACGCGAAGCACTAACCATAATGGCAACCCGCTAACACAGGAGTTCAGCCCGCGGGAAACCGAAACGAACATCTATGCGTTGGAAGTAACTCTGCCCTTGTTCCAGGGCGGCCGAACGACCTCTCGGGTCAGGGAAGGCAAGGCACGCGTAGAACAGGCCCGTGAGCAACTGCTGAATCAACGACGCATGGTCGTGCGTAACACCCGCAACCTTTACCAATCGGTCTCCACCGACGTAGCGCGAGTGAAAGCGAGGCTGAAAGCGATTCGTTCGTCACAATCAGCCTTGGAGGCGACGCAAACGGGCTATGAGGTCGGCACGCGAAACATCGTTGACGTACTGCAGGCCCAGACGCGACTGTACGATTCTCAATTCGCGTACGCGGATTCGCGTTATACCTACCTGCTAAACCTGTTGAGACTGAAGCAGCAAACGGGGCTGTTGGCCCAACCCGATCTGCAGGAAATCAACAGCTTTATGGATTCCAATGCGCCCGTGGAGCGGCTGGCGTCCCTGCGCTCATCAGAGCGCTAAGCAGCCCCTTGCAGAAAAGCCTAACACTTCGTTTAGCCGCCGAGTGGCTGTCCGGAAAGCACTTGGGCTATCACGTCCTGAGTGCGTTGCCGAGCGCCTTTGTTTGAAGCCACAACATCGCTAGCTGCCGCTCCCATGGCCTTACGAGCAACAGGGTCACTGAGCAATCCCACTAAGGCAGAGGTCAAGGAAGCTTCACTCACTTGCTGACAAGCATTAGCCGCAATAAGGTCTGCGTAGACCTGAGCAAAGTTGAAGTCGTGAGGACCTGTCACTACCGGTTTGCCGAGACTGGCTGGCTCAATTGGATTGTGACCACCTCGGGGTACTAACGAACCGCCCACGAAGGCCACCTCAGACAACCAAAACAATGGCATCAGAACACCCATTTCGTCGATCAGCACAATGCCGCATTCACTTGTCGAGGGATTCGCTTGAACGGCCCAATCACCATAACGACACCATGTGATCGGCAGGTCCCGTGTTGCGCCATCGAGCAATAACGCCAACTCTGCCGTACGGTTCGGGTGCCGGGGAGCCAATAGCAGCGTTAGACTCGGGTTCGATTCCAGAGCGGCAAGGTGGGCCTGAACCACAATTGCTTCTTCACCGGCATGGGTTGAGGCTGCGATCCAATAGCGTCGTTGGGGCTGCGCCAACGCTACCGCCCGTTCTTTAATCTCATCTGGCAGGTCTAAGTCGTATTTAACGTTACCTACCATCCGCACCTTATTGGCGTTGACCCCAAGTTCGATGAACCGCTGCGCGTGTTCTGGAGTCTGACAGGGAATCAAATCAAAACACTCGAGCACACGACGACTCAGCCAGCGGAAACGCTGATAACCCCGCGCCGACTTTTCCGACAGCCGAGCATTCACCAGCATCACCGGAATGCCACGCGCCTTGGCTTCCAGAATCAGGTTCGGCCAGATTTCCGTTTCCATGAGTATCAGCGCCCGTGGATTTATCTGGGTAAAAAAACGGCGCACCGCAAAGGTAAAATCGTATGGAGCGTAACAGTGGCCAACCGTATCGCCGAGCAGCGAGGCAACCCGTTCGCTACCCGTCGGCGTCATGGTGGTAACCAATACCGATGCAGCGCCCAAGTCTGCGGCCATGGCACGAATCGTCGGGGCAGCCGCAATGGTTTCGCCTGCCGATACCGTATGAAACCAAACGGCTCCCTGGCTCGGTAACGCAGCGTAAACGCCCAATCGTTCTTGCCAGCGAGGTCGATAAGTCGGGTCTCGCCTGCCTCGCCACCACAACCGCAGTAGCACAAAAGGCAGTGCAAACCAGAGTATTACTCGGTACAGCAACAAACCCGGATAACTCGTCGCCTGTTGAGCGCTCAAGATGATGCGTCCATTGCAGGTAGCAGAGTTGTTGCGATTTCACGGACCGTTTCCCTCAGACTGCAACCAGCTACGTTCATTTGGCGATCTACCTCGACGTATTGATTGATCCTCCGCTGACTGCCCAATGCCGCAATACAGGGAACACCACGCTGGTTCGCGACAAAGACCAATGCCCGCGGCTCTGCAATGCTGCCAAGGTCATAGTCTACGAGTACGACGGCACCTGCGTTGCGCATGTAACGCTCGGCACGATTTTGCAGATGGGCCTCGTACTCACTCATGCCATCGATGGGAAGTGCTCGCTCGTCCTTGTGTCGTCGTCGACGCCGAGCTTGAGCATCCCGTGCGTCCTCGGCACCGGCAAGCGAGTCCAGCGCCGTATCGGTGAAGGTCTGCCACTGCTTGATGTGCAACAAATCCGACGCAACACCAGCGGTTTGTAAGGGGCGCTCAATGGCGTCAGCCAACTCGTCATCACCGACGAAACCCACCAGCGTGACCGTTAAACCGGCTTCAGCCAAACCCAAGGCTATGCCGGCCGCACTGGGGTGAAGAATACAGTCAGGGCGTGATCCCTGCAGATCTTGGCACTGGGATTGGTTAATCCAAATATCACCTGCCACCAAGACGTGTCCTTCTTGAGGCGACAAAGACTGCACACTGTTGAGTAGAGATTGAAGCACGCGTACCTCGTTGATCCATACCGCATGGTACTACAGGCTAGCCGGTACTCAGGAAGGACTTAGAGGTTCCCATCCAAAACAGATAACATCTACCAATGTACGACTCACCATCACCTCGCCCCTCCTTTTTTGCGCCAACGCTTTGGCCCGTCTGGTTGATAGCCGCGTTAATGTGGCTTTTGGCCCGCTTACCCATGAGCTGGATTTTTGCCCTTGGCAAGACTATCGGTGTGTTGGGTTATCACCTTGCTCGATCCCGTCGACGCATCGCCGAAGTCAACATCGCTAGATGCTTTCCCACACTTGATGCTGAGCAACGACAGCACCTCGTTCGAGCAAACTTCCGTCATACCGGGATGGGGGTCGTTGAGATGGCGCTGCCTTGGCTAAACCCGCGACGAGATTTGTCCGCCCACTACCGAGTGGAAGGATTGGAGTACCTGCATCAAGCCCACAACCAAGACCGAGGCATCGTATTGGTCGGCGCCCACTACACAACGATTGATGTGACCAGCCAGTTCTTGAGCAAGCTGGGCTTTGTTGACGTGATGTATCGACGCAACAAAAACCCGGTGTGGGAGTGGCTGCAAACTCAAGGGAGACGACACCATTTTGACGGGGTCGTCGAGCGCAGCGACATGCGCCAGACCATCAAACGGCTGAAAGCAGGTCGCGCAATATGGTACGCGGCAGATCAGGACTATGGCCGCAAGCACTCAGTATTCGCTCCATTTTTCGGCATATCGACGGCGACCATTACGGCAAGTTCTCGGCTGGCCCAGCGCAATCAGTCGCCGGTCCTCATGCTGCACCAAATACGTGACATAAAAAGCCGCACCTGGACCCTGCGCTTCAGCCCAGTACTGGAGCGATTCGCCCAAGGGGATGAGGTCGCAGACGCCGCTCGGCTCAATCAAATGCTCGAGGATTCACTGCGTCAGGTGCCCGATCAGTATCTGTGGGTACACCGGCGCTTCAAAACCCGACCCGAGGGTGAGGACTCGTTTTACCATAAGGGTTAGGCATACAATGACCCGCTGCTTTTCGTAGGACATTTTTGTGCTCCCAACATTGCCCGAAATGCTCGCCCAATTGGTGGCCGAGCCCTCTGTCAGTTCCACGTCGCCGGACATCGACCGTAGCAACCTGCGCGTCATTGAACACCTTGCGAACTGGCTAGATGGTTTGGGCTTTCGCACAGACATCATGCCGCTGCCCGGGCGACCGGACAAAGCGAACTTAATTGCCACCCTAGGAGGCGAGATCAACGACGGCATGGGCGGCCTCGTACTTGCCGGTCATACAGACACGGTGCCCTTCGACGAAGCCCTTTGGCAGAGCGATCCGTTTACCATCAAGGACGACCAAGACCGCTACTACGGTCTCGGCAGTTGCGATATGAAGGGGTTTTTCCCTGTGGCACTGGAGGCCGCGGCGACCTTCGCTAACCAAACTCTCAGGGCACCGATAACAATCGTGGCCACCTCAGACGAAGAGTCGTCCATGGCCGGCGGGCGTTATTTATTGGAATGCGGTAAGCCTAAGG
>JAACDS010000332.1 GCA_009936895.1 Pseudomonadota bacterium | reverse complement strand
CCAGGGGTATAAAGCACGCTAGGGCGAGAAACAGATTTTTCATTTTTCTTCCTTTTTATTATTTCTTATCTTTGTGATCGTTATGACAATCCGTCCAGTTAGCGCGCTCCCAGCCTCGATTTACGGCCGGCAGCGCAGGTCGAACACAACATACCTCTCAGCGGTCAACCGCAGGCAATACGCCCTCTGCGTGGGGCACAATCCTTGCCGCTGCGTTCCGGCTGTGCCACAGCGATTTCCGCAATCACCATCAAAATATTCGATTCCATCAGCCTTCATCCACAGTCAAGGGCAACGCGGTTGTTATTGCACCAATCAGTCAGTGCATCCGTTAACCGGCACCTCTCAACAAACCGCCAAGACTCCCCTAACGCCTTGTACTCAGGCATGATTACGACGTGTTGATCTGGAGAAACCCTATGAACACCGACCTGAATACTCACGAAAACCCTGCCCAACCCTGGGTCGGCGATCTCGATAGCGTGGATATTAGCCGGGCGAGATTGTTTTCCAAGGAAATCTGGCGTCCGTACTTCAAGCGCATGCGTGAAGAAGCCCCAGTTTACTTTCATAAAGACTCCGCTTTTGGCCCCTATTGGTCTGTTACCACCTTTGATCACATCATAGCGGTAGACAGCAACAACAAGCAGTTCTCCTCCGCAAGCGGCATCACCTTGGTCGATCAAGACACGGACTTGCGCATTCAGAGCTTTATTACGGCGGATCAACCCAAGCATGGCCCGCAGCGCAAGGCCGTACAAAACGTGGTCGCACCAAAAAATCTGCAAAACCTAGAGTCGCTGATACGAGATCGCGCAGCAGACATATTGGACAACCTACCGGTTGGCACCCCGTTCAACTGGGTAGACAGGGTTTCCATTAACTTAACGACCCAGATGCTCGCGACACTGTTCGACTTCCCCTTCGAAGAACGGCACAAACTCACGCTTTGGTCAGACAACTTTACCAGCGGCAGTCCCAGACACGATGTGGAAGGACGCAAAGCGCGTGAGCAAATCATGCTCGAATGCTTAGAGTACTTTCAGGCCCTTTGGCATCACCGCAAGGCCGAGCCAACCAACGGATTTGATCTGATCACCATGATGCAGCGAGACCCAACCACCGCCAATATGGTGGAGGATCCCATGGAATATCTGGGCACTCTGGGGCTGCTGATCGTTGGCGGCAACGATACCACCCGAAATTCAATTACCGGCGGCGTGCTGGCGCTAAACCAAAATCCGCAGGAATACGAAAAACTTCGTGCCGATCATGGCTTGGTCACTAACATGGTGCCCGAGATTATCCGTTGGCAAACGCCCTTGATGCACATGCGCCGTACCGCGCTAGAGGATGTCGAGTTGGGAGGCAAAACCATTCGCAAAGGCGACAAAGTCGTTATGTGGTATCTCAGCGGCAATCGGGACGAAACCGTCATTAATCGCGCAGACGACTTCATCATCGACCGGTCAAACCCCCGCCATCACGTATCCTTTGGCTTTGGCATTCACCGCTGTATGGGCAACCGCTTGGCAGAAATGCAGCTGCGTGTTCTGTGGGAAGAAATTCTCAAACGCTTCGAAACCGTGGAGGTGGTCGGACCAGAGCAACGAGTCCACTCCAACTTTGTGCGTGGCTATACCGAGCTTCCCGTTGTCGTACACCCTTACTGAGACAAAGTTCAGTCGTGGTTGGTAGTCCTAACCGGGCAATAATGATGCTGATTGTTGCCTTGTTACTGGCCAGCCTGTGTCTGTGGCAACTGGCTGAGTCTGGGTCCGAGTTCTTCGCTGATAAGGCTCTGGCAGAACAAAAATACGCGCGCTGCCTCGAAAAAATTGAGCTACAGGCTGCCAGTGAGAAACATCCGTCGACGAGACGAAACCAGATCTGGCCTTGCTGGCACCAACAACTTGCCGTCAAGGAGTACGCGAAAAACGGCGCACTGCTCGCTTCGCTGACCCCAACAAACGGCAAAGAGCGTGGGTTCTATCTGGCTACGCTCCTTGCCCTTTCGCTGGCGGGATTTGCCGTCTTAAAGCAGCGGTAATGCCATACCAACCAGACAGCCCAGCGCGCCGACCCAAACAACGGAGCGCACATAAGCGGTCCCTGCCAAGTACAGACCCAGATAGATCACCCGCAAAACCAGCCACGCTTGGGCTAACACGATGACGTCGGTGTCGTTCAGAAGACTTAGGACCGCAAGCACCAAAAAAGCAGGCAGTGTTTCGAGCAAATTGGCAGCAGCGCGCTGGGCCCGAAGTACTGAGCCGGAGGTCTGTGCCGTTTCGTCACGAGCACTCAACAGATACGCCACCGACACCTGTCCTCCCATCAGCGCAAGTACGCTGGGTGTCACCAGTTGCACCAAAAGCAACACCAAACTCCACAAAATCAAATCAATCATTGGTTCCCCCTATTACTGTTATATCCCCACTCGACGCTAGCCTAGGATGTTTCTCGAGACAAGGCCCGCACTGCTATAGTGACTGCTGATTTAACTCATTCACTAAAGGAACCCTAGGGGAACATACCGCGATGCCAAATCCGTACACGCTCTATGGCTCTTACGCCTCTTACTACACCGCGAAATCCCGCAGCCATCTACGTAAAAAGGGTATTCCCTTTGTTGAGCGGCTGCCCAGTGAACCCAAGTTCCGCGATATCGTTAGACCTGCCTCAGGCTCACACCGCATTCCCCAGTTGCTCACGCCTGACGGTCTGGTGATCCAGGACAGTGTCGAGATACTCGATCACTTGGAGAGCAAATTCCCGGAGTATCCGGCCATACCGAACACGCCTGCCCAACGCACATTTGTGCACGTGATGGAGCTTCTGTGCAGCGAAGGTTTGCTGAATCTGGCCTGGCAGCACCGCTGGCTGTTTGAAGAGAATATGAGCTTTGTGACAAAAGACTTTGGTCGCTCGTTTCGACCACAAGGCTCAGACGACGAGTTGGAGAAATACGGCAAACTCATCGCCGATCGGATGATGAGCTATGGCCTGCCCCCAACCAACGAAGACATCCGCGCGGAGCTGGACAGGCAATACCTGGCAGTCCTTCAGCGCTTCGAGCAACACTTGCAGCTCCATCCGTATTTCTTAGGCGGTCACCCCAGTGCCGCCGACTACGCTATTATGGGATCCATGCACGCGCATTTGGGCCGTGACCCTGCCGGGCTGCACTTCATGCAACAACACGCACCGCGGGTTTTTCGCTGGGTCGAACATATGTTGACGCCGGAAATACAGTCGCCGGAATTCTATGACCGCCCGATCGCCTATCCCGAAAACGACGAAATCCCAGCCACCGCCTTGGCTTTACTCACCTATCTGGCCGAAGCCTACGGTCAGCCGTTTATTCTCAGCAGCCTCGGATTCCAACAGGCCATGGACAGCCAGCAGCCGCCAACCGGACATGCCCT
>JAACDS010000331.1 GCA_009936895.1 Pseudomonadota bacterium | reverse complement strand
TGCTGCACGAAGCCACGCTTTATAGTGCGCCTTCTCGAGCAGAGCTTCATTCTTTGGTGAGGCAACAGCTCCTGCGTATTCCCGAAGAAGATCTGGAAGCACAAATGAATGCCCTGAGTCGGATCAAGGACGGGGTCGTGCTGCGGGTAGCCGCGAGCGAGCTTTCTGGCACATTGCCGATTATGAACGTCAGTGACACTCTGACTTTTCTGGCAGAGGCCATGGTTGAGCACGCTGTCGTGGTGGCGCGAGCCGAACTGGTCAAGCGGTTTGGTGAGCCAGAAGGGGATAGGGCCGGGTTAGCCGTGATGGCTTACGGCAAGTTGGGCGGAGTCGAATTGAGCTACGGTTCGGATCTCGATCTGGTTTTTGTGTTCGACGGTGCTGATGGCCAAACGGCGGGCCCTAAAGTCATCGATAACGCGCTTTTCTACACTCGGCTTGCCCAACGAGTGGTTCATGTTTTATCGGCGCAGACCTTGTCGGGAAGGCTTTATGAGATCGATTTGCGTCTCCGGCCCGATGGAGATTCTGGGTTGGTTGCCACCACACTCTCGGCGCTAAGGCGCTATCAGTTGGAGTCTGCATGGACGTGGGAGCATCAGGCGTTGGTCAGAAGCCGCACAGTCGCCGGTGATAGTTCATTAAAAAAATCTCTGGAGGCCTTAAGACGCGAGGTGCTGGCGTTACCCAGAGATCATGCGAATGTGGCCAGAGACGTCTGCGATATGCGCGGGAAAATGCGCGCGGAGCACGAAGCCGTATCGCAGCCCTCGGCACATGCGCGCCTCAAGCTCGATGCGGGCGGTATTGTCGATATCGAATTTGTGGTGCAATACCTCGTTCTTGTGCATGCTCATAAGCACCCAGCGCTGGCTGATTGGTCCGACGTTATTCGATTGCTTGAAACAATGGAGAAGCTCGGGCTGGTATCGGGCGCTGCAGCAGATACGTTGTCACGGGCTTACCTCGGTTATCGTGGCGCTGTGCACAGGCTGGCGCTTAGAGGGGTGGTTTCAGAAACGGGGGAGGTGATAGACAGGCAATGGCAAAGCCAAGTCATAGCGGTAACAGAAGCCTTATTGCCAGGCCTTCAAGCAAGGTAGAATTCGATCACTTCACCTAAACGATCAAGACAGACGCTGCAAAGGAATCCACATGGACCTCTCTAAACTTTCTGGCCACATTTGGCTCGATGGCGAAATGGTGCCCTGGCAAGAAGCCCGGGTTCATGTTCTCACTCATACGTTTCATTATGGTCTTGGCGTTTTTGAGGGAGTTCGTGCTTATCAGACATCCGATGGCCCCTGCATTTTCCGGCTTGAGGACCATACCGACCGCCTTTTCCGCTCTGCCCATATTCTGAGAATGGATATGCCTTTCGATAAGGAGATTTTGAATGCCGCACAGCGCGCGGTCGTTCGCGAAAATGGGCTCGATGAAGCGTATATCCGGCCTATGTGTTTTCTTGGTTCTGAGGGGATGGGGTTACGTGCTGATAATTTGAAAACCCATGTCATGGTGGCGTCATGGCCCTGGCCGTCTTACATGGACCCTGAGGCGAGAGACCGCGGTATTCGCGTTGCCACTTCGAGCTATACCCGTCATCACGTTAACATCACCATGTGCAAGGCCAAAGCCAATGGCAATTACATCAATTCCATTCTTGCCCTGCGGGAGGCCATGGATGCTGGGTTTGAGGAAGCGTTGCTTCTCGATAACGAAGGTTATGTGGCCGAGGGTAGCGGCGAAAACGTTTTCCTGGTTCGCGACAATGTGCTGTACACACCGGAACTGACCTCTTGTCTTGAGGGCATTACGAGGGACAGTATTTTCCGCATTGCGGCCGATCAGGGGCTCACGGTGAAAGAAAAACGGATTACGCGTGATGAGGTGTATGTGGCAGATGAGGCGTTTTTTACTGGCACAGCAGCAGAGGTGGTGCCGATTCGTGAGGTTGATCACCGCAGGATAGGGAGTGGCACACGCGGGCCGGTGACTGAAATCCTGCAGAGGATTTACTTGGAATCAGTGCGCGGTGGTCAGCCCCAATATGCGGACTGGCTGGCGCCCGTCGTCAACTAAGCTCATACCGCGTTGGCCGGTCATTGCGACAGGATACTCTCGGTGGTGTTGGCAAGTCGGTGGCGATGGTTAAAGGGCCCCCGGGGTTCAAAGCGATCGTGAATGTCTCGTTGAGCACCCTTATGACAAAGGAATAGTGCAGATGGAAAGTCTCACCAGCGGTATTCAGTACCGACATTGGCCGGTGGC
>JAACDS010000330.1 GCA_009936895.1 Pseudomonadota bacterium | reverse complement strand
GGGTTGATGTTTTCCAACAAGTTCAGCAGATCGTCCCGGCTGCTGACCACGCTGCTCTGAGGCCGTTGCTCGTAGAGCCAGTCCATCAGCTTGGGCACATCTGGCCGAAGTTGCCAGCTCTCGGCGATGTGCTCGGCAGTTAATGGCTCGCAGCGGGCCTGAATGCGGTATTGAATCTGTATCGAGGGCCACCACACCTGAATGGCCACCTGCTGCTGACTTTGTTGCCACTTGGGACTGCTGGCATTGATGTATATGGCTAACCCCTCGGGAATGTCGCGCAGCACCAGCGTGCGGACTTGAGGCAAGCCGTCTGAGTCGACGGTTGCCAGCACACAAACCGCTGCCATGGGGTCGCTGGCTGCTCTGGCGGCTTCTCGGTCCGCGAAAAAACGCGCCATGGGATCGATCATTCGAGCGCGCCGCGTTGGGCATGGTCGGCCCGAACGATGCCAATCCACCGGTTCATGCGGATAAATCCCTGAGCCCAATCAGTATAGTCGCTGAGGTCTGCGGCAATCGCCGCATCGTCCTTACCAGCCTCAATGCCATCGACAACGATTCGCCGAGTATCTTCGATCACCTTCAAGCAATGAGCTACTGCTGTCATATCGGCCAAGGGACCATGGCCTGGAATAATCGTAATATCATTGGGCATGTCGCGAATCACCTGCCGCAGATTACTGATGTAGCCGTCGATGCTGCCTCCGCTGCGCATATCAATGTAGGGGAAGGCTCCATTGAACAGCTGGTCGCCCATATGCAGTACATTGGCCTGCTTAAACCACACCATGATGTCGCCGTCGGTATGACCCTGGGGTAAATGAATCAGAGCCAGTTCATCGCCGTTGAAGTGAATGGTCACAGAATCTGCAAAGGTCACCAACGGCAAGGCACTGTCAGACAACTGGTCTTGGGACAGCAAGCGTGCACGGACGTTGTCGTGCGCAATGATAACGCCGGTGCGTCCAAACTCCGCATTACCGCCGACGTGATCGCCGTGGTAATGGGTGTTGAGGACGATGCGCGGACGATCGCCGCCGAGTGCTTTGAGCGCGTTTTCAATTCTGCCTGCCAAGGGCGCGAACTGGTCATCAATGATCAGCGTGCCATCGGCACCCGAAGTCACGCCGATATTGCCGCCAGCTCCTTGCAGCATGTAAACGTTTTCACCTACCTGCTGGGTTTTGATTGTGACATCGGCAAAGCGGTCTGCAGCGACCAGCGGTTGGCTGACCAACATAATGATTGTTAAAGCTGTAAATCGTAATGCGAGAATAATCTTCATACGGTCAACTCCAATAGTGAATGGTGGAAAGTCCGGCACGGTGCGCAATCTATCGAAATTAGAAACTGACGGAGCGAGCGGTCTTCGTGTGATCCTTCCATCGTTCGGGCGCGTTTGCCTGATGCTCTTTCATCCGCGTATACAGCAGCCCTTGGCTGCTACCAATGAGCGAATCGAACAACATATTGTTGGTGTCCGAATTGCGTACATGTTTCAACAGGCGCTCGAACACGAAGATAAATTGGTTGGTATGACGGGCGCGAATCTCAGTTTTGTAAAACAGCTCGGCTCGCTCGGTTTCGCTGTCCATGATGTAAGAGGCTTGAAGTAGCTTACGACTGAAGTTCTCAGGATCGCCTTTGCTGTTTTCCGAAAACAATTGGTCACTCTCTTCAACGGACAGTGGATATTCGCCGATATCGCCGTGGCTGGAGAGGTAGAGCATGGCCGAAATCCCGCCCAATTGGTTGCGTACACTTTCCGCCAAACGCAAAGTAGCCTCCTGCCGAGCATAGGTTTCGCTGGCCGCCAGTTTTTCCGACTGAATCGTCGCCTGTTCCGCCGTGCGGGCAATCTCATTCGCCTGGGCGCGCATGGCTTGGGTATTGTGAATCAACTCTTGCTGCTGCAAAAAATACCCGATAACCAACCAAAGAAACGCCAGCGGAGCAAAGGCGCCCTCTAAGAAACTGCCCATTTCTTCTACAGGTAATGATATGAATCCTGACCAGCCCACACTGCCGCTGATGTACAAAAAGCCTGTGATCAGCCAAGCGCTGGTCAAAAATAGGCCCATGAAAATTCGCCAATCTATTTTCATCGTGGCTTAGGCTCGGTGGGAGTCTTCGTTCTGACGGCGCAGTTCGGCAATGTCTTTTTGTACTTCGCTGAGGCGAAACAGCACGTCAGGCATTTGATCGCTGATGCGCCAGAGAAAGAAGGCGATAACGCAAAGGACGAGAAAGGAAGGAAATTCCATAACGATTCCGTTTTTTGTGAGTGTTTGGTGGATCAAGGGTATCCAAGACGATGTGTAATAACACCCCTGTTTTGCACCAGTGTTGAGGAGTTTTTGCGTTGTATGACGCGGTTAACGTCCTGTTCTCAGTCCTTTCGGTGTCAGATATGAGGCGAGCCGACAGCGTCCGGCCCCTAATTCTGGCCAATCGCCTTGAAAGGTTAATCTCGCCACTCCCAACGTGGGCAGATCCGGTGGGACTGTTTGGTGATCCTCTTGACCCAGCAAAAGATGCGCTAAGTCGCTGACTCCCGGATTGTGCCCAATCAGCGCAACACTTGAGCAGTCATCCGGTGTGCCTTGCAGACAGTCCAGTAAGGTGAGCGTGTCAGCAAGGTACAGCGACGGCTCGTAGATCACCTGACTGTGCCACAGGTCGGCTAAAGGCTCGGCGGTCTGTCGTGTGCGGGTTGCCGCGCTAACCCACAGCCACTGGGGCGGCGCCGGGTTATGTCGCGCCAGATGCTTGGACAGGCGTTGCACATCGGCCAGCCCCCGAGGGGCGAGCTGGCGTTCGGCATCGGTCTCGCCAAACACCGGGTTGTCGGCCTTGGCATGGCGGATCAACCAGAGTGTTCGGAGGGTGGTGGACATCAGTCCCAGAGGGCGAAGAATTCGTCCATGGCCTGCATCTGACCACCGGTGACGGCGGAAGGCACGATGATCGGTGTTTTGATACCGGCGTCGAACCAGGCTTCGATGCCCTGGCGTACGTCGCGGGCAGAACCGAACAGTGTGGTGTCCGCCAGCCAGCGGTCGGACAAGCACTCCGGCACGCGGTCGTAGTCTTTTTCAGCAATGGCGGCCTCGACACCGTTCATTTCCTCTTCGAAGCCCGCTTCTTTCCAGTAGTTGCGGTAGTTGGGCAGGAAGGCGTAACTGGTCAATGTTTTACGGCACACCGCTGCTGCTGCCTCTTTGTCATCGCTGACGCATGTGGGGATCATGTTGCCGATAAAGAAGTCGTCCCGTGCCTTGGTCTCGTCACTGAGGTTGCCAAGAGAATGGGCCATATGTGAGCGTGCGCCGTTAGCGAATACCATGCCGCCGCCAATCTCTTGAGCCAGCTGAATCATTTTGTCTCGCAGGGTGGCCAATACGATGGGTGGCAGGTCACCGACTCGTGGCACGGCCTGCATGTCTTCGACAAATTGGCGCATATCGCTCAGCGGCTTACCGGCGGTAATGCCCATACGGTTCAGGGCCGGTGCGTGGCTGACGCCAACACCAAAGCGAAAACGACCCTCAGATACCTCGTGTAAGAACGCAGCGGTCTGAGCAAAGTCCGTCGCGTTGCGGGTGTAGATCGGCGTGATACTGGTACCGATCATGACGTCGGTGGTGTTTAACGCGATGGCGTTACACAGCGAAAGACTGTCGCCTAAGCTCGGGCCGAAAATGCCGGGGAAACCACGGCGTTCAATTTCTTGGGCCATTTCGATGGTGCGCAGTCGGCGGCCGGGCACGGCGGCTAGGCTTACGGCAGGTAGTTGGGTCATGGTCTCTCCTCTCCAAGTGGTAAATCAACGGTAAGAGATTACGCGAGAGAAGGTCGATCACCAAACCGGTGGTGGATGCTGCCTCAGTTTTTCAGCAGGATCTTCAATTGCTCCAGAAGCTGTGCGTTCTGTTCTGGGGTGCCGACGGTAATGCGCAGGGAATCGCGCAGGCGTGGTGTGGCGAAGTAGCGTACGAGTATGCCGCTGGCTTTGAGACTGAGATAAAGCGATTCAGCGACAGCGCCCTCCGGGGCTTTGGCGAGCAAAAAGTTGGTTTGGCTGGCGGCCACGCTGAAGCCCAAGGCGTGCAGCCCGCCGGCAAGCACCTCGCGATCCTTTCGCACCGCTACCCAGGTTTGTTGGGCGTAGTCTTGGTCCTGAATCGACGCCAAGCCGACCGCCTGACTGATGGCGTCGACGTTGTAGCTGTCCCGTGTTTTTTCCAGAATCGGCTGAATCAGCGATGGGTGGCCGAGCAGGTAGCCCAGTCGCAAACCGGCCAAGCTGTAGCCTTTGCTGAAGGTGCGCAGAACCAGCACGTTGTCCCGTTCGCCTACTAGCCCGGTTGCATCGGTAGCGTCTTGGGTATCGACAAAGTCAGCGTAGGCCTCGTCCACCAGCAGCACACCGGTTAGGTCGTTGGCGAGTTCGCGGAGTTGTTCAATGGCCGTGAAGTAACCGCTGGGCGCATGGGGGTTCACCACGCAGGTGAGTTGAGCACCGGCGGCGTTGACCTTGGCTGCGAAATCGCTGGGCAATGACCAATCGGCGGACAACGCTTGGGTAAACATGCTGGCGCCCTGAATTTGCGCCAGCACCGGATACAGGGAGTAGGTTGGCTCAGTAGAGGCCACAACGCCGTCTGGGGGAACGAAGGTGGTAATGGCCAGACGCAATGCTTCGTCTCCCGCGTGGGTAATCACCACGCTCTCTATGCTGATGTTGTGGTGTTCGGCAATGGCCTGACGCAGTAATCGCGCGTCTGGCTGTGGGTAAATGCGCAGCTGTTCGGTCGCGAATGACGCCAGTGCGGCCGCTACCCTCGGGCTGGGCGGGTACGGGTTTTCATTGGTGTTTAGCTTGATGCTGCGGCCATCTTCGGGTTGTTCGCCGGAGGCGTAGCCTTGCATTTGTGCAATGTTGGGGCGTTCGTACTGGCTCACACCGTCTCCCCGTCCGTGTTCGTCGATGATGAGGTAGCGCCATCGGGAGAGCCCGCATGTTCCAGCGTCGGCTCCGGGTCAGGCGACCATTCGGCGAGTTCTTGAGCCGGTGCCAGCAAGCGCGCGATCCACGCTGTGTTCGGATTTGCCTCTAAGGCGATTTTTGCGCTCATCGTCAGCGGTACGGACAGCAGCATACCGACGGGTCCGAGAAGCCAGCCCCAGAAAATCAAGGAGACGAAGACCACCAGAGCCGACAAGCCAAGGCCCTTGCCCATGTAACGGGGCTCCAAAATATTACCCACGATTGTGTTGACGAGGAAAAAGCCCAGCACGACCAGGCCGGCTTCGGTGGGACCAAGCTGTACCAAGGCCAAGAGCACTGGCGGTATCCCGGCAATAATGGAGCCGATGGTGGGAATGAAGTTCAGTAACATGGCGACCAGTCCCCACAGCACCGGGAAATCGACGTCCAAGGCCCACAAAAAAGCGGTGACCATGACGCCCGTGAAGAGACTGACAGAGGTTTTGATGGCGATGTATCGGTTCATGGTGCCCGTGACGCGACCGAAATGCGCGAGATCTCGTTCAGGGTGGGTCAGTACAGCTCGTAGTTTGGGATAAAAGCTGGTGGCTTCGGCCAGAATAAAAATCACCGTCAAAATAATCAAAAACCCGTTGCTCAGTACAGAGCCCAAACTGCGCAGGGCGCTTCCTGCGAGGGTGAGCAAAGACCCAAGGGGAAATGCGTCGGCAAGCAGGGCTGGATCAAGGGGGATATCCCAGCTTTGCAGTAGAACCAAGGCGTCGTTTTGCAAATTGGAAAGCCTTTCTTGGTAGAAGGGCAGTTTGGCGGAAAAGTCTGACGTGCTTTGGGTGAGCAAGGCAGCGATCAGACCAAGGGCAAGGAAGATGCCTAACACCACAGACGTAAGCGCCAAGCCGTTGGACAAGCCCTTGGACTTGCACCAGAAAAGGGGCGACGCGGCGATGGTGGCGATGAACACAGCCAGCAACATGGGTACGACGATGGTTTGTGCAGATTTCAGACCCGCCAAAATGACGATAAGGGCCGCAAAGATCAGCAGGCCGCGACCGGCGTTATTGACCGTTTTGTTGTTTTGATCGAATTCTGTCATGGCCTTTGCTCGTTGCGGTTGCCTGAGTTAATGGGGTCCTAGGTGAAGGGGCGCTGGTTAGCCAGACTGGGTACTTGGCGACGAATGTCAGCAACACGGGCCGGGTCTACCTTGGCAATGGCGTAACCGTCGCCCTGTGGTAACTCGGCAATTACTTCGCCCCATGGGTCGATAATAATGGAGTGCCCATACGATGCCCGATTCGCACTGTGTGCACCATGTTGTGCCGGCGCAATCACATAGCTCTGGCTTTCGATTGCGCGTGCCCGCAGCAAGGCATGCCAATGCGCTGCGCCGGTGGTGGCAGTGAATGCAGAGGGCACCGTCAAGGCCACCGCACCCATGGCGACCAAGCGCTGGTATAGGGCGGGAAACCGCAGGTCATAACAGACCGTGAGCCCCAAGGTGCCCATCAGGCTGTCGACGCAGACGGCTTTGTCGCCGGGCCCGGTTTGTTTGGATTCCATCAGCTGCGGTCCGTTGGGGATGCTCACATCAAACAGATGAATCTTGCGGTACGTGGCGGAGATTTCGCCCTGATTGTTCAGGTACACGCTGGTGTTGTAACACCGGTCCGGGTCGCCGGGCATGGCCTCATGGAAACCGCCCAACAACAAATCGCAGTTCAGTTTTACTGCTAACGCCTGACATCGCTGCAGAATAGGGCCACCTTCGGGCAATGGCTCCAAGATTTCTTTCTTGCCGTCGTGTCGGCCCAAGTAGGCAAAGGCTTCTGCCCATGTGATGAGCTGCGCGCCTTCGCTGGCGGCCTGGTTACTCAGGGTTTCCAGCGTACTGAGATTGTGTTCTACATCCGTGCCCGCGCTGT
>JAACDS010000329.1 GCA_009936895.1 Pseudomonadota bacterium | reverse complement strand
CTGCCAAGCAAAAGGCCAAAGACTCCGGTCTGTGGAATTTCTTCTTGCCAGACGCTGATACCGGAGAAGGTCTCAGCAACTTGGACTATGCCTTCATCGCAAATGAACTCGGCAAAAGCCCACTGGCATCAGAGACGCTGAACTGTAGCGCACCAGACACAGGTAACATGGAGGTACTGGAACGGGTCGGTACGCCAGAACAAAAAGAGCAGTGGCTGAAGCCGCTACTGAACGGCGAGATCCGTTCTGCGTTCGCGATGACCGAACCGGCTGTGCCCTCTTCCGATGCCAAAAACGTAAGCACTCAAGCGGTACTCGACGGTGACGAGTGGGTTATCAACGGCGAAAAATACTACATCTCAGGCGCGGGCGACCCTCGCTGCAAGATCATGATTACCATGGTTAAGACCAGCCCTGATGCACCTGCCCATAAGCAGCAGTCGCAAATATTGGTGCCTATCGATGCCAAGGGCGTGAACATCCTTGATGGCATGGAAGTATTCGGACACGACGACTCACCTCACGGTCACATGCACATTCACTTCGACAACGTGCGCGTTCCCAAGGAAAACATGCTGCTGGGCGAAGGCCGGGGTTTTGAAATCTCGCAGCTACGGTTAGGACCAGGACGTATCCACCACTGCATGCGCTCAATCGGCGTCGCAGAGCGTGCTCTTGAGCTGATGATTCGTCGCTCTACCACCCGTCACGCATTTGGCAAGCCGATCATTCAACTTGGCAAGAACCTCGAATGGGTTTCTCGCGCTCGTATCGAAATCGATGCCTGCCGCTTGATGGTGTTACAGGCCGCCAAAGCCATGGACACCCTTGGTAACAAGGAAGCGCGCGTTTACGTTAGCGCCATTAAAGCCATGGTGCCCGAGAAGGTATGCAACATCATTGACCAAGCCATCCAGATCCACGGTGCAACCGGCGTGTCTCAGTGGACTCCACTGGCTCGCATGTACACCAGCCAGCGCACGCTGCGTCTGGCGGATGGACCGGATGAGGTGCATCACATGGTTGTTGGTCGCAACGAGGTACGCAAGTACGAGGGCCAGCCTTACACTGCCATCGACGACAAGTTGGTGAACAAGTAAGGATCGAGAGATCGACCATTGAAAAACCCGCCAGCAGGCGGGTTTTTTTTGTCTGACAATCAGTCTTGGGACAGCGTTTGAGAACAATCCGGCGGTGCCACTACCGGATTGCACTGAATCGCGCCCGGCACGTGAACCCGATACTCGTTGCCAAACGGATTGGTCGGCCGGTAGTAGTCGGTACTGATGGCCTGAGCGCCACTGGCGAAGGCGGCTTGCCGACGCTGGGTGTCGTTGATCCGCGCTTCCCACGTATCCGCATCGGCACGAGTTCTGACCATGTAACCTGCCCCCACTAGGGCCTGAATGCGCCGAAAGTCTGCCATTGGATCATTGACAATCATGACGGCAGACCCGGGATGCTCAGGCCCGACGTTTACAAACATAGGACGGCTTTGCCAGTCACCGGCATACAAATCCCGTTTCAAGCCGCCTTCGTCCAGAATCAGCAGAAACTTCCCACGGGCCTGCTCAAGGATTGGCCAGACGGGTGTTACTGAGCCGGCGACGCGGACATCGCGAGGACGAATCAATCGCTCGCCAAGTACTCGTTCCACGACCCGATCCAGGGCCTCAAATGCGGAATCATCAAAAGGCGTCGGATCGGGTAGCCAAGCAATTTTCTGATCTTTAGCGTTGAAGCTAACCCAAATCGGTTCATGCTGCGGATTGGCATCCGACCACTGAGCCAGAGTGTCGAGACATTGCTGTAATGCGACGCAATGACTGTTCATGTCGATGACTTGTATGTGCCCTACTGGAAATTCAGTGGGATCTGTTTGATAAAACACATCCAACTCGAGTTTACGTAGCCCCGCGTCAAGCTGATCCCGCAGTGGCGGATGCTGATAGTCCAGCGCCTTAGCGACGTCTTCATCTATCAAGCCGAGCAATGCCCGATAACCACCAGACATCGATTGCTTGTAGCTGTTGTGACTGCCCACGAACTGAATGTGATTGATGCGAAGATCAGTGGCGTGACTAGACGCACAGCTAACAAGAGCAACCAAACATACAGCAAGAGCGCGCCGTAACATTAATTCAAATCTTCTTCGGCTAAGCCATGACCCCAGTCTCGCTTGGCATTGAGGTAGCGCTTGTTCCACTCTCCGACGCCGGTGACGTGTTTTTCACGAGTGACCTGATTCAGGCCATGGGCAGCCAGATCCTCTATTTTCTTTGGGTTATTTGTTAACAGTCGGAACGCTTTTTCACCGACAAAGTGCTTCAGCAAAACCGCCGCGTCGGTAAAGTCCCGACAGTCGTCTGGCAATCCTAGGCTGCGATTTGCTTGATACGTATTTTCTCCAGCGTCCTGCAGCAGATAGGTTGCCGCCTTGGCCCAAAGACCGATTCCGCGTCCCTCGTGACCTGCCATATAGATCAGGTAACCGCCTGAGGCTTCTTCGTCGATTCGGCTAATGGCAGACGCTAACTGAGGTCCGCAGT
>JAACDS010000328.1 GCA_009936895.1 Pseudomonadota bacterium | reverse complement strand
TAATCAAGATAGGACTGACGTAATTCGTCCTCTATGTTTACCGGCTGAATATCCTGGGGATCTGGGGGCGTAATTTCTGACATAAAAAGCGCGTTTTCGACCAACAAAAGTAATCGTCCATGCTAACACAACACCATCTGATAGGGGCGATTTGTCTACTGATCGAAAGGGAGAGCGTGAGGCCTTGTGAACCCCTTGACCGGGGCTGATGCGCTGTCAGAAAGCACTTTACTTGGCCTCTAAAACGGCACGGTATCGCTCAACCGCTCAAACACCCGGAGCTTTCGCGTAGGGCAGATGGCCGGATTTGATCCACAATTTGGCACCCCCGGGACGGGCACTCGCCACCAGCGCCTCACTCTCTGGCAGACGCAGCCATCCGTGTTTGCCCAGGGTGTCATTGGCCACGACAACGGAGCCGTCTATGACCAGCATTTCGATCCCGCCCGGAGCTTCCATGGACAACGTCGCCCCGGCATCCAGATGGCTATAGGTGACGGATTCTTGCGCGTCTTCATGCAGTGTCGCCATCGCGACGCCATCAACCGGTGAGGCCAACTCGTCGACCATGCGCTTATGGAACTGGTTGCGGTCGTTGGGATCGAACTGCCAGAGTTTGACAAAAATCGTACAGCCGGAATCGGATCCCGGCGTGTGCGCGGTGGTTGGCGGATTGCGCACGTAGGTACCAGCCGGAAAGTCGCCGTACTCATCCTGAAACACACCGTCGAGCACGATAAATTCCTCGCCGCCCGTGTGAGTGTGCGCCGAAAATCGACTGCCCGGCGCGTAGCGCACGATACTGGTCGCCCTGGCCACTTCGCCACCAATGCGGTCCAACATGCGGCGATCCACACCGGCCATTGGCGAAGGCGTCCAAGCCAACCGATCCGTGTGAACCATCGCAGCCGAGGAAAAATCTGAATTGAGTTGCATGACGTTATCCCTGTTGATTTCGTTACCTGCAAGACCAAGATACTAGGGTCAGCCGCGGACATAAGACAATCGATTGCTGCGCTGGCGTCTAAAGAATCGTTTTCGCGACCTCATCGTGAGCCGCCCCACCGCTCTACCACTAAACGAACACACCGCTATACTCTGCACATGACACCTATCGACTTACTGATCAAACCCCACAGCATTTTGCAAAGCGCGCTGACCTCCAACGGCGCGCCGCCGGATATCAGCGCCCTGTCCGGTATGGGGATCGCGATACAGGAACGCCATATCGTCGCCATTGATACGCCGGCTAGGCTGAGCGCCCAATATCAAGCCAATCAAACTCTGGATCTACCCAACCATCTGCTGATGCCGGGACTGATCAATGCCCAAGGGCATGCACTTGGCATTGTCTCTCGGGGCAGTGCAGCACCCACGGATGTGTTTGCCGCGCCATTGGCTCTTGGGCCAGACACTAAAACGCAGGCCTTCTCAGACGATGAGTTGTTTGCTGCGGCGCAATTGGCCTTTACCGAAATGATGCTGGCGGGGACGACGACCTGCGCCGATTTATCACCGTTCAGCGAAATTGTCGCAAAGGCAGCAGAATCGGTGGGCATACATGCCCAGATCAGCGTGCCTGTCACAGACGAAGCAAATGCCTGGACGGACAGCGCACAAGAGGGTTTGGAGCGCGCCCTCACCCTGCACGACACCTATGCCCGCCACCCTCGGATTGGCATCGCTCTTGGCCTGCCAAGCTTGGCACACATCGACCGTGACACCTTGGCCAAGGCAGCCATGTACGCAGAGGAACTCGGCCTTGCGGTGCAGGTCTTGCTGCACCAAAGCCCAGCACATGCGTTGGCCATTGAGACACGTCACGGGTGCACTGGCATCGAGCTGCTGGAAAGCGTGGGACTGCTGGGTCCCAATCTACAGGCCGCGCACGTCAATGCATTGGACGACACGGATGTCGAGCTGCTGCGGCGCTACCGCGTGGGACTCGTGCGCTGCCACCACCCCTTTGAACATCAAATGCGCAATTGGACATGGATGAGCCAAGAACAGCCAGTGGCTTTAGGCAGCGGTGGTTACGGGATGAACTACTACGCGGATTCCTTCCAGAGTATTTCTGCACATGGTTTATCGGGCCTTGTTCTCGCGACTCAAGGTGCGGCGCAGGTCTTAGGGCTGGAGGAAAACATTGGCACGCTAGCCGCTGGCAAGCTCGCTGATGTCGTCGCCTTAGACCTGCGCGTGCTAGATGCACGCATTCACGCCGACGGCGTTCACGTTGATATCCCGAGGCTGCTCACCCTTGGCCGGGCCAACCAGGCGGTCACTGATGTGTGGATAGCCGGTTCACGGCGAATCAATGGCAGGCAGTTCATCGACTGAGCGCAAAACGCAACTAACCGCCACGAAGCTCCTCGGCATGAAACGGAAAATCAGAAACCGCCAACGCCGCCTCACGAGCCTGGGCATCGGTTGAAAACTTACCGCGTTGCGGATCGGGCAGCCCCGTCGCGATCTGTGCCATGACGTGATCCCCATAGGCATCCAACTCGGCACGCCGCGCCTTACCCCCACCGAAAACCTGTGGCGGCGCCATCGCCGGATGAAATTCAATTTTGACCGGTCGCCTCGGCCCACCCAGCAACTCTTCCGCACCGGTGATACTGATGGGCACGACACTGGCCTGGCTTTGCTCGGCGATGTAGGCCAGTCCGGGCCGCGCGGGTCGCAGCAGGCTAGCCCAGCTGCCGCCCTCAGGAAAAATGCCCAGCACACCCCCCTGCGCTAAGACGCTCAGCGACTCCTTGAACGTCGATCGACTGAAGCCGCCGCGATAGGCGCGAATGAAGCCCCACAGTTGAGGAATCAGGCGCGACCACAGCGGTGAGTTCGGTCGATTCGCGCCACCGATAAATTCCACCATGCGCGGACTGGTGTAAAGCACCAGGGGTGGGTCTACAAAATTGAAATGGTTCGCCGCCAAAATGACCGGCCCAGATGCCGGCACATGCTCAACGCCGACGACTTCCAGGTCGCCCAGCAGACGAATCAAGCGGCCGGTGACTGCCCGCAGTACGGCGCGAGCGACCCGTCTGCGTGGATACTTCATGTGGTTCTTCAAGCCCATCGACACACGCTAACGGGGACAGGCTTCAATGGCAAAGCGAATTCGCCTTGTGAGATCGGCACAGCAAATGCGAAGGTGAGTCTAAGCCCAGTCCCATCTATGCCCAGTCCCATCTAAGCCCAGTCCAATCTAGGCACAGCCCAACCTCAGTCGCTCGATACAAATGGCTGGCGTACTTGGACGAACAGTCACGCCAACAAAGCCTCCGGCTTGACTCAGCGGGTGTGTTTCGGCGTCCAACTCGTGCACGTGCTGAATCTCCAGAACGGTATAGGGCCGGCGATACAACCACGTCCGATTTTAACCGCAGCGAGATCCGCCTGCGGGGGTGTCTCTTCCGTGAAGCCATAGAAGTAGAGCGTGAATCCGTAGGGCGCTACTGGCTGCACGCCGAGTGGTGTCATGCCCGCCGCCAGCAGGTCTGGTTCGACGCTGGCAATGTCTGCGGTTCGCAAGGTCAGCAAACTGATGTGCGGCCCGCCCCCCAGCAGAGTTTTGTCCACGGACTGACTCGGGCGATCACCCTGAAACCAGTGTTCAATCAACTCGACGGTAAAACCTTCTGGATCGGTTACGTGGGCGAGATAGCCTACATCACGGAACTGGTGAGGCTCTGAAACCCGGGCCTCCCTCGCCACAAGCTGCTGGTACGCCAGTTCAATGTTGGGCACTGAAACGGCGATTTTCCAATACAGATCCGAGGGTTGAGGCCGGTAGGGTGTTTCAGACTGCACGAACCTTAGATTCATCTCGCGGCCACTGTATCCCAGACCGCCGCTGTCTTGGGTCGCCATACCCAAAACACGCCGATAGAAACGCCGCTGCGCGACCGGGTTCAGAGACCGTAACGTAAGGGTGTGGAGTTCTGGCATGACCGTCTTCTGTAACAAGGACTGGTTTCATACCTTACTGCGCTCCACCCAAAGAATCCCCGCCCGTTACCCTACACAGATCACAGTGTCAGCAATCTGCTCCGCCAATCAGCGCGTTCTGTCCTTTCGGAACATCTCAGGAATGTATACCGGCCACCCGTAGGCCCGGGCACCCCGCCCAACGCCATTCATGACGATAAAGTCGTCGTGAATGTGGATATCCGGTTGATTGTTGATCAAGCGCACGATACCCCATGCGTCGTACAAATCAGCGGGCACCATTTGCAGCTTTCTTTCATTGGGTCGGTAATTTGCCCTAAGCAAAAAGTCGATGCCCGGATCAGCCGACATTTCGATTCGCCCACCCCAAATCCATCGCACGTCCTTTGTTTGAGAGAGGTCTACGAGGCGTTCTAAGGTCGTTAAGTAGGTGGCGTGATCGCGAATAACCAGCCGTCCGGGAAAAAACGCGTTGCCCGTCAGCAGAACCTGGGCCCAGGCGTCGTAAACGGAAATGGCGTGCGAATCAATCCCAGGGGTTGCTAGAACCTCGAGCACACGCCCACCCAAGTCCAGCGAACCTTGGGATGGCCAGCTTGGCCCTAAAATTTCGGCCCGAGACGCCACATCGCTGTCCACAATCAGCGTGTTGGCCCGATCCTCGAACTGAGCTCGTGCAGCGGTCTGGGACGCCTCTGAGCCTAAGGGCATGACTACGAGTGTCAGCTCATCCACTTGATTCGCCTGCTGCCAGCGCTCCAACACTCGATCCACCACGTCTCGCAAAGGAAAGTAATCTGTCTCTGCCGTCGCACCCACATCGAAAAGCACTGCGCGTTGCTCTCCCATCAGTAGGTACATGAATGGTGCTTCCCAATGCACAGCCGGATTTTGACGCAGGATGTAGGTGTGCTCGTTGTAGCGGTGCACCTGCACGCGAACGTCGGTATTGGCCTTTGCGGACAGACTGCCATGTATCCAAGCAAAACGCAGATTGCCGTCCGCAGATGCGTCGGCATCCCATTGCCCCCAAGCGGCAAAAGACAGTATCCAACCGACAGCGATACCGACAAGACGTTGTGTGATAGACATAGCTATGGATCCGTTGTGTAGGCCCAAGGGACCTCGTTATAAATCAGGAAATCGTCAAAGGTATAGATGCCCGACTGACTGATGTTTTCTGTCGCCCGAACGGCCTGATCGAGCATCGACAATGACATTTCCATTGGTGGTTCATCAGGCTGCCAAGTGGTGCCAATGGGATAATCTACGGTGGCTTGATCCGTCATCTCGATGTGATTATTGATCAGATAAGACACTGGATAGTCGTCTGCCAAGGCACGCAGGCGTTTGATGCTGGCGGCCCAGGCATCCCAGTCTTCAAGATAGAGCCGTCCGCGATAGAACATGTCGCCGGTGTAGAGCAAATCTGTCCATTTATCGTAAAACGCAATCTCGGAACTTTCGTGTCCCGGCGTGCCGGTGACAACAAATTCTCGCCCGCCCAAATTGAATTCGATGCGTTGCTCGGGGTAGCTGTCGAAACCCCAGTAGTCCATCACTTCTTCGTGAGTCAAACCCACCATGATGGTGTTGGGTCGATCAACAAACTGATTCCAGGCCGCGTAGTGATCGCCATGCAAATGACTGTTGGCGACAATGAGCTGAGTGCCAGACTGATCGAACTCTTCTTCCCACGCGACGATCAAATCATCTACCGTTTGCCGCAGCGGGAAGAGGGCCGGCGACGATGTGGAGCCCTGATCAATCAGCAGCGCAACACCGTTGCCGAAGAACACGTACATAAAGGCGCCTTCATAATTGATGGCCTTATTTTCCCGAAGAATGTAGGTGTGCGCATTGAAACGATGAACCTGCACTGCAGGGTCTTGGTTATCCATTGCGGATTTAGAGCCGTGTATCCATTTGTCAGGAAATTCGCCCGGAGCCCTGTCGCTGGCGGGAAAAGCCAGCAGGTTCTGCGGGACCAGCGAGAACGCCACTTCTACAGCAAACATTCCCGATGCCACTGATAGAATCGCGAGGAAGCGTCTGAGATTAATCAACCTAATATCCTTTTCGTTAACATCAAAAAGCCAGTCGTTTGACCAGCCAGTAAAGACCGATCCCTGCGATGGTGACGCTGGCAGGCTCAACAACTCGAGTTCGGTAAAAAGACCAGCGCCGCAACCAACCAACACTGAGGTAGGCCAAGAGCAGCACCGCAACCTGTCCAATCTCAACACCAAGATTGAAAAACAGCAGCGCACTGATCATCGATTCCTCGGGCAACGTCACCGCGTCGAGGGCCGAGGCAAAACCCAAGCCATGCAGCAGCCCAAAAATCAAAACCACAGCCAACCGCCACCGCGCGACCTGGACCGCATACAAATTATCAATAGCCACATAGACGATGGATGCAGCGACCAAGGGCTCCACGATATGCGGCGACACCTGCACCCATCCCAGTGTCGCCAAGGCCAGAGTCAGCGAATGCGCGGCGGTGAAGGCCGTCACTTGGGCGATCAGAGTCGTTAACTTTGTTGAGAGGAAGAACAGTCCAAGAATGAATACAATATGGTCCAAGCCCATCGGAATAATGTGCTGAAAGCCGATGGCTATCCAAGAAACCGAAGGCAACACCGCCTGAAACTTCAGCGCTAGGCTCACCAGCGGCCCCGCGTTGGACAGACCACCGTCCACACCCAGCACTACGGGACCGCTGGAACGTGTTTCCGCCGTCAGCAGTCGCGATACCGGCAAACCATCAAACGAATCGATGCGCACCAAACAGGGCCACGGCACGTCAAGGGTCTGCGCAACTCGAATCTCGACCTGATCCAGATAGACCGGCTGAGGGCCAGTGAAGCCAAAACGCACCTCCGCCATTTGCGGCGTCAACGGATTGCCGATGGCCTCAAGGGAGACAGCGTCCACGTCATACGACTGCACAAACATTGTCGTCGGCTCGCCTTCGACGAGCACCTGCAAACCAACAGTCATCTCGGCCAGAGCGGGCTTCAGCCGTTCATCTTGTTCCGCCGCTGATGACGCATTGACGGCAGCCCAATATGCATCTGGATTCATCAATCCAGATTGACCAAGATCGACACGCACGCGTAAGACCGCGGGCGCACCTTCAGCCACCTCAAATCGCATTTCTGTCATATTCAGCATATGCGCCTGACTGAGAGAAGCCGCACCTACGAGTACCCAGAGCAAAAAGATTTTTATTATTCGCATGCTAATGAACGGTCTTACGGTTAACGGTCGGCAGATTGCGCCTGCGCTGATACCAGGATGTGGAGAGCAATAAATGTGCCAGCTAATCTTCTGTCACAGAGCCATTTTCAGCGCCAATACGCACTGAGATCGGGCATTACGGTCCTACACCGCACAAAGCGAGCGCAGATGACCCAGTGCGTTATTAGCCATAGCCTCACTGAGCTTGTAATTTGGGCGATCAGTGATTTAACTGCGCGGCCTGCAACGGAGACTTTCATGACCGAGCGCGACAACGTAGACCCAGAAGAGATGGAAAAGTTCAACGATCTGGCCCATCGCTGGTGGGATACCGAGGGCGACTTTAAGCCCCTCCACGACATCAATCCGTGCCGTCTGAGCTACATTCAAGACAAAGCCGACTTGGCCGCTGGCCCAACGCTGGACGTGGGTTGCGGTGGCGGTATTTTGGCAGAGTCCATTGCGCGCTTGGGCTACGACACCACAGGCATCGACATGGCCGAGAAGGCCTTGGGCGTCGCCAAGCTCCACGCCTTAGAAGATGACGTCGCCGTTCGATACGAGGCCAGTACCGCCGAGCACTATGCGCAGGCTTATGCCGAACATTTTCGCACAGTGACCTGTCTGGAAATGCTGGAACACGTGACCGACTACGGCGAGACCATCAAAGCCTGTGCCGCTCTCGCCCAGCCCGGCGGCGATTTGTTCTTTTCCACCATCAACCGCAACCCCAAGGCCTACGTGCTACTGATTTTGGGTGCGGAATACGTGCTGAACATGCTGCCCCGCGGCACCCACGAATACAGCAAGTTCATTAAGCCGTCGGAATTGGCCACTGCCATCCGCGCCGCCGGTTTGGAGCTGCAGGAAATTCGCGGCATGAGCTATAACCCGGTAACCCGCAATGCGGCACTGAACAACAACACCTCGACCAACTACATTGTGCACGCGAAAAAGCCTGCCGCCGTTTGATACACCCGAAACCTCCATTGACGAGCGAATCCCCTAAATATGAATCCATCTTCTGACGCCCTTGCCAAGCACCTAACCCGCTATCCAGAGCTTGCGGAGCAGGCAAAAGACTGGCGACATGACTTCGCAACCGATGCACTGAGCGGCAAGATCCTTTTGGTCACCGGTGCCGGCGATGGCCTGGGTGCCGCCACCGCCAAAACCTATGCCAGCTTTGGAGCCACCGTGATTCTGCTCGGAAAAACCCGGGAAAAGTTGGAAGCGGTCAACGATTGGATCAGCAAAAACACATCGACCCGGCCTGTCATCGTGCCCTGTGATTTGGAAACTCTGGATCTGGAAACCGCAGGCAACTTGGCGGATTCCATCGGCGACGCATTCGGCACCCTAGACGGCATCGTGCACCATGCGTCACGGCTCGGGCCACGCGCACCGCTGGCCCATTATCCAAGCGATGAGTGGCAAAAGGTTATGCAAATCAATGTGAACGCTGTGTTTCTGCTGAATCACGCCCTCTATAGCTTATTGGACTCCAGCAATCGGGCCTGTGTTATTCACACCTCTTCCAGCGTCGGGCGGGAAGGCCGTGCCTACTGGGGTGCTTACGCGGCATCGAAGTTCGCACTGGAAGGTCTTAGCCAAGTATTCGCAGACGAAACGGAAGTCGCAGACCGAATCAAGGTGTTCAGCGTCAACCCCGGAGGCACACGTACGGCTATGCGCCGCGACGCCTACCCGCTGGAAGACCCGCTCTCGCTTCCCGTTCCCGAAGCTCGTATGGAGTTGTTTTTGCTGCTGCAAAATCCGATCGACGAACTCGGTGAGACCGTGGAATTTGTGACAGGACAGCAGCT
>JAACDS010000044.1 GCA_009936895.1 Pseudomonadota bacterium | reverse complement strand
TTTACCCTTGCCCCCAGTCTTGGCCGGGTGGCGCTTGGGCACGGTAAAGAAAGCGTTAAGACGGCTGGAATCGGCTTTCTCGTTCTCGTCACCGTACCGATTGTGGCCGTTATCATCGCCATCACCGTCGTTGGCCTACCCCTGTCATTCATCACGATTGTGGCTTGGCTGACGGCTTGGTATCTGGGCAAAATTGTCCTAGCCCACCTCATCGGTCGCTCGATATTGGCGGGGCGAAGCGAACATTCAGGGTTAGTACCGGCCCTATTCGTTGGTCTGATCATCGTCAGTATCGCCATTAACCTGCCGTTTCTTGGCGGCGTACTGAACTTGCTGGCGACGATTTTGGGACTCGGACTAATGGCCCAGCTTTGGCTCAACCGCGACAGCCGTGAGCCAGAAGCTGGTTAGGTTTTTCTAGCGAATCTGAGGTTAAGGAGGGCGCCGTCACTCCGGCGGTGCCATCACACCCAGCACACCTTGATTGATTAGGCTCTCGATTTGCTCAACGCTGTACCCGAGCTCCGCCAGTATTTCGCTGCTGTGTTCACCCAAACCCGGCGCCGGTCGCTGGATGCCCGAGGGAGTCTGATCAAAGCGAGCCGCCGGTCGGGGCTGTCGAATACGTCCCGCGATGGGGTGATCGTACTCGTGGATCAGGTCATTGGCTTGAATCTGTGGGTGGGTAATCACGTCTTCTCGTGACAGCACCGGCGCTGAAGGTACGCTTTCGGCATCGAGGCGCTGTAACCAATAGGCCGATGTGTTTGTCGCGAGGACGTCACCGGTCATCGAAATACGAACCGTGGCGTTAACGGCTCGATCATTTACCGTCAGAAAACGCGGATCCTCTAACCATTCCAAATGCCCCAAAGCGGTGCACATGCCTCGCCACTCTTTATCGCTCATGGCCCCTGCGGTGATGTAGCCATCTTGAGTTTTAAAAATCAGATCCGGCGACAACTGGGCCCGAGCGTTTTTGACCTCCTTACCGACCAGCGTAAACCCACCCATGCCTTCGGGCCAAAGGTACGCCACCATGGTGGCGAGCATCGCGAGACGAATGTGTTGCCCCGTACCGCTACGCTCTCTGGAAAACAAAGCAGCGGTAATGGCCTGGGCCGCTGTCACCGCGGTAGTTTTGTCCGGGATGATGGTGCGAATCATTTTGGGTCGCCCAGTTTCGCCGTCGGCCTGTATGGCTGCTAGACCAGACAGCGCCTGAATCACTGGATCATAGACTCGCTGATGCGCGTAGGGTCCGGTATCTCCGAAACCGCTGATTGACACGTAAATGATGTCATCCTTCAGCGCACGCACAACGTCTTCACCAAAACCCATGCGTTCGATGGCGCCGGGACGAAAGTTCTGAACCATCACATCCGCGGTTTGCAGCAGTTTTTTCAGCGCTTCCACGCCCGCAGAAGTCTTCAGGTCAATGGCCAGCGCGCGCTTAGAGCGATTGGAGGAAATAAAGGTTGAAGTAATGCCCGCGCGGGTGGCCCCCGCGCCGCGGACTAAGTCACCGTCTAAGGCCTCAACTTTGATCACATCCGCACCTTGATCAGCCAACATCATGGTCGCCACGGGACCGGATATCATGCTGGTGAGGTCGATGATGCGGACACCGGCTAACGGACCCAATTGTTGTTCTTTTGTCATAATTTACCCTTAATACATTTTTTTAATTAGGCGGTATTCGCTTTTTCAGCAAATGCTTTTGCCCACTTATAATCGGCCTTTCCATTGGGTGCACGACGGACCTGATCGACCATCAGTATCTGTCGCGGGAGCTTGTAACCCGCCAGATGATCAGCCGTGAACGCAATGACATCGTCCGGGTTAGCACTGGCACCATCGCGCAAAGACGTAACAGCGACCACCCGCTCACCAAACCGTTCATCGGGCAAGCCAACGACCAAACAGTCTTCTACCAGATCGTGGCGCTTCACTGCCTCTTCCACTTCTTCAGGAAACACTTTTTCACCACCCGTATTGATACAAACGCTGCCCCGACCCGACAGAGTAATGGATCCATCGGGCTCAACCGTGGCGTAGTCCCCGGGGAAGCTGTAGCGAACTCCCTCAACTTCTCGGAATGTAGCGGCAGATTTTTCAGGGTCTTTGTAATAGCCCAGCGGAACAAAAGCTGACGTAGCCACCTTGCCCATTTCCCCTGAGCCGGGCTGAACAAAACGGCCGTCATCGGTAATCACTACAACGCCTTCATTGAGCTCAAACTTAGCCGTGCTGGCCGCTGCCTCTCGAGTCATCACTGAGCTGCCCATACCACCCTCGGTAGAACCCATCACATCAGCAAGGACCATATCGTGATGACGCAGCAATCCCTGCTTGATCTCTTGGCTCCACATGACGCCACTGGAGGTGACCTGTTTGAGCGAATCGATCTGATACGGTGTGCCACGCTTTTCCGCCTCATCCAATGCCGCCAGAATCGGCCGGGCAAACGCATCGCCCACAATGACCATATCGGTCACCCCATGATCTTCTATCATGGACAGCAATGTATCCGGATTCAGACCCAGCTTTGATGTGGTGACCACTGTGCCACCCAGCAACAGAGGCGCGAAGCTGCCCAACCAGACGCCCGTACCATGCATCAGCGGACACGCGGGCAAGCTGATCGGGGGCTCATCAATTTGCTCCAAAAACTCGTCGTAAGCGGTCATATTTTGCGGCGGAACCAACTCTCTGGCAGCAGCGCCCATGGCCAAGAAAAACTCCGCGAAGGCGCCCTGAGGATACATCACCCCCTTGGGCAACCCCGTTGTGCCACCGGTGTACAGCATGTACACACTTTCTGGATCTTGAGGCCGTCGCGGCAGCGGCGTGTGGGCGCGTATCGCCCGTTCGTAATCTTCGGCACCCTTGAGCAATGCCTCGGTATTGTCATCAATTTGGACGAACAGTTTAACCTTAGGGAGTCGATCGCGAATTTCCCAAATGCGCATGGCGTAGCA
>JAACDS010000327.1 GCA_009936895.1 Pseudomonadota bacterium | reverse complement strand
ATAGGGTCGACGTTTTCTTTGATGTGCTTTTTAACAGCGTCCAGAAGCGGTTGTGCTTCGTCGGACATGGTCAGGTCAAACAGATCAGGATTTTCTAAGACCGCTTCTGTCATGTTAACTCTCTCCGCATTGATGAAATTTGTGTGAAGATACTACCCCAATCGATCTTGGATGGCACATTGACAAAAGTCGGTCAGGTGATTTCCCTCGAGACACTCATTGGACTGATGGTTCGCCAGCGTAATCTGAACGCTCGCTGGCGGGTATGTCATTCTCGTTGATCTTCGAAAAAGTGAAATCTTCGATGATGATGTAAAGGCAGGGCACCAAAACAAGGGTGATGACGGTAGCGAACAGGACACCCCACGCCAAGGATATGGCCATGGGTAAAAACGGTGCTGTTGCCGGTGTACTGGTCGACATCAACGGTATCAAGCCCACAAATGTGGTTACTGACGTGAGAATAATGGGTCGGAATCTTAGCGTAGCCGCGCCTAAAATCGCTTCTACCGGGTCTTGTCCCGTCAGGCGCTGCCGGTTGGCGTAGTCAACGAGTACCAAGGACGCATTGACCACGACGCCCGATAGCGCGGTTAAACCCAGAGCAGAAAAAAACACGAGCTGTTGATCTAGAGCAAAGTGACCGGCGATCGCGCCGACGGCCCCGAATGGAATAACGCTCATAATGATCAAGGGCTGAACGTAACTTTTCAGGGGGATGGCCAAAAGGCTGTAGATCAAAATGAGGGACAGCAAGGAGCCCACGGCTAGGCCTCCCAGCGCATCGGCCCGCTCTTCCTGCTCTCCACCCAGCTGAATATCGATGTCTGGATAGCGTTCCTTAAATGCAGGTATAACCTCGCTGCGCAACGCCGCGCTGACTTCTTCTGGAGCGACTTTTGAGCGGTCAATGTCCGCTGCGACAAATACATTGCGCTGGCCATCTCTGCGGTTGATGGCGGAATAACCCCGGCCAATCGAAAAATCGGCGACGGAGTAGAATGGCACCTGCGAGCCATCCGGTGTTCGGATATACATGTCTTCGAGGTTGCTGATGGACTTACGTTCCTGCTCAGGGAAGCGAACCATGACGCGTACGTCGTCCTTGCCTCTAGCGACCCTTTGGGCCTCAGAACCGTAAAAAGCTGCCCGCACTTGGGTTGCTAGGTCGTTGAGCGTTAGGCCGAGGTTTCTAGCCTCTGGGAGCAGATCGAGCTGAATTTCTTGCTTACCTGTGCGCCAAGAATCGGAAATATCGAATACGCCTTCAAATTTCGACAGCTCGCGTTTGATTTCTTCCGCTGCTCGGCGCAATTCATCCACGTCCTCTCCTCGCAATTGGTATTCCACCGGGGAACCGGTGCCGAACTTGTCGGCGTCGAAGGTCAGCTTTACCGCGTCGGGAATGTTGCCGACAGCTTCGCGCCAGCGATTTGCAACGACTTTTGCCGAAATGTCCCCCCGGTCTTTGACCGGAGCTAGGTCGATGACGACTTCCGCGATGTTGCTCGACCAACCACCAAAGTCTCCGCCAGGGCCGCTGCGCTCTGATTTTGTGCCAACGCTGACTAAGGTGTGTCGAATGAGCGGATCGATCATGCCCAACTCTTGGCTCATTTCGGTGTTTACTATTCGTGAGGCACGCTCGATTTTTCTGGCGGCATCTAAAGTGACTGTCGCAGGAACGCCTTCCGGCATCTCCAGAGCTGCGAAGACTCGGTCACCCTCGACGGCAGGGAAGAAGCCAAATACAACTCGGCCGCTGAGTATCATTGAGAGGGCGACGATAAGTAGTCCCAAACAAGCCGCACCAGTGGCGTAACGCCAGTTGATGACCTGATCCATGAACGGGCGATAGGTCTCATAGGCGAAACGCTCGAGACTGCCGCCCAGGCTTTTTTGCAAGGATTTGAACGCTTCGACGAATCGGTTGCCAACGGATGGTTTGCCACGATTGATCAGATGCGACGGCAGGATGAGTTGTGATTCGATGATGCTAAAAACGAGAGCAAAGATAACGATCCACCCAATGGGTGAAAAAAAATCGGCCATTTGTCCTTGGACCAAAACCAAGGGTAAGAAGGCGGCGATGGTCGTTAAAACGCCAAAGATAACCGGCGTACTGACTTCCCAAGTGCCGTCGATGGCGGCTTGTTTCCGCGATTTTCCCTGCTGCTCGTGGCCATAAACTCGTTCGCCGACAACGATCGCGTCATCGACGACGATCCCCAGTACTAAGATGAACCCCATAACCGTTAGCGTAGAGATGTTGATGTCGGTTGCCGGTAATACGGCAATGGCACCCATAAGCGCCACCGGGATACCGATGGCTACCCACATCGCGAGTTTGAATTCTAAAAACAGCGCAAGGATCACCAGAACCAGCACTAGGCCGCCACCAGCACTCTTGGCGAGCACTGACATCCGCTCGTCTAAGTCGTCTCCACCGTTGATCCAGATCGTGGTTTTAATGCCTGGTGGTAATGTCGCCTCAAAGTTGGCCACAGTTTCCTTTGTCAACTCAACGATTTGGATGAGATCTTCTGACTCCACTTGCGAGACATTGATCATGGCGGCGCGATTACCGTCCAACTCAGCCATCAAAAAGCCTTCTTCGAAGGTGTCCTTGATGTCGGCTATTTCACCGAGTAATAAACGTGTCCCATCAGGACGGGTCAGCACGACGACGTCGGCGAACTCGTCGCTAACGTAGGCTTGCCCTGTGGTTCGGATCAGTATTTCGCCTGCGCTGGATCTGATGGTCCCGCCTGGCATGTCGAACGAAGAAGCGCGTATGGCGCCAGCCACTTTGTCCAGAGTTAGGTTGTATTCCTGCAGTGTGCGTTCCGAAATCTCGATTGAGATCTCGTAGGGGCGGGTGTAGCCGACGCTTACCATGGATATGCCCCGCTCGCGGGCTAGGTCATCTCGCAAATCTCGTGCGAACTCTTTGAGCGTTCGCTCGTCGGCGTCACCACTGAGGGCAATCTGGATGGCAAGGCGTGCGCGGGCCAATTTGGACACCATGGGTTTCTCCGTTTCGACGGGGAAACTGTTGATGCTATCAATACGGCTTTTGATTTCGCCAACGATGACGGTTTGGTCGGCACCCTGAGCAATTTCCGCGACAATGTTGCAGTAACCCTCGATTGCCGATCCCCCAGTGCGATCAATACCTTCAACGCCCTCAATGGCCTCTTCGATGCGAATACAGACGCTCTTCTCCACTTCCACCGGAGCGGCGCCAAGGTAGGGCACGCCGACTCGAACGATGGGGATATCGAACATCGGGAACTCTTCTTGATTCGTTGTCAGCGCGCTCAGCGCGCCGCCCACCAAGAGCATGATCATGAGTAGATTTGAGGCTACTGCGTTATTAGCGAACCATCGAATGGCGGTAAACATGGTGGTTTAGCCTCGGTAGTCAGATAAAAAGGTCTCGTCAATAGGGTTGACGTCCATACCGTCAATGGCAGTCTGAATCGTCGATAGACAGACTCTTTCGCCTGCCTGCAGACCAGCTTCGATCAGCACATCATCCTTATACAGGCGCAGTGGACGAACAGTGCGAAACCGAATTTTGTTGTCTTGGTCGATCACCAGCACTTGGTTATTGTTGCGCAGAGCCGAGCGCGGTAAACGCACAATGTCATTGACAGCGAGACCAGAAATCTCGGCGGTAACAAATAGACCAACGGAAAGTTCCTCGCTGATCTCATCGCTGCGGATGCGGGCAACCAACTGCACCATGCGGCTTGCGGTGTCGATCTCAGCTTCTGCTCGAACGATTTTGCCGATCCACTCGATGGTCTGGCCGCCGTACTCTGCTTTTAGGGTTACATTGGGCTGCATGTCTGGCGGGAAGTTGCCGTTACGCAGGGGGGGTAAATTCAAGAATGCGAGCTGCCGGTCTGCAATGGGGAGGCGCACTTCGACAATGTCGTTGGCGTACAGCGTCGCAATCGCTTGTCCTCGAGAGGCAAACTGACCGATGTCGACGGATTCTGCGCGCACTAAACCGGTAAACGGTGCGCGTAGCACCGTGCGCTTAAGGTTCTCCTCGGCTTGGTTGAAGTTTGCCCTGGCGTCCTCAATGGCCGCTTGTGCGACCCGATAGGCGCGCAGGCCGTTTTCCAGCGCTGAGCGTGATACCAGTTTGCGTTCGGCCAAGCTTCTGAGTCGACGGTATTCGAACTTTGCGTGTTCTACTTCTGCCGTCGCGCGTTTGAGCGTGGCGTTTGCGCGATCTCGGGCGCTGCGATAGTCCAGCTCATCGATTCGCGCCAGTTCCTGCCCGGCATTGAAGAAGCCGCCGGTAACCAAGGCAGGCGAGGTCCAAACCACGCGCCCTGAGACCTCGGGAATGAGTTGGCTGATCGTTGAAGGCACAACAGACCCTTGGGAGTGCACCATGAGTTCAACCGACTCTGTCACCACGGTTTGCGCGCGGACGGTCATAGGCATAGGTGTCTCGCTGGCGGGTTCGAGCGCCGGCGACGTAGCCATCAACGTTGCGGCGATGGAAAGAAAAGCGGCAACAATGATTGCCGGAATGACAAAGGTTCTGATCATCGTGTCATGGCCTCCTGGCCGCTTTCGGCGAGCAAGAAAGCCCTCGCCATGGTTTCTCTGTTGAGTTCAGTGAATGCATCGAAGGTGCTTCGCAGTACCTTTATATCTCTGCGAGTCAGCGCGATGTCTAGCTGGCGGGCGTACAGAGCGTAGCGTGCGCGGTCAGGCAAGGCGTAGCAGCTGATGGCTTTGATGTTTGGCGCGAACTGCTCGAGCAATGTGCGTGCGATCAATTGCAGCGGTAAATTGTTGCTGGCCAACATGATATTTTTCATCAAGGCGAAACGGGCTTCGCCGTGCGCGTCATTGGAGGAATCTTCTCGAATCAGTGGTTCCAACAAACGGCGAATCGTTTTGACGTTTTCGTCTGTGGCATTTTCCAATACTTGGGTAGCCGCTACTGAGATCAAATTGTTGATCACGACCAAAATCTGATCGACCAATAGAGGGTCTGGTAACTCTTGCTGAGCAAGTAAATGTCCAATCACGTCCAAGCTCGCCAATTCACGGGCTCGTACGCGCGCGCCGCCAGGCAGGACGTCGGCCAGCCCCAGTTGAGCGACCTTTGCCATGGCTTCTCGCACCGCGCCTCGATTGGCATCAAAGCGGGTGACCAGATCGCGTTCTGACGGCAGGCGTTCGCCCACGCGGTAACGTCCAGTCAGTACGTCTTGGATTAGTGCGTCCGCTATTTGATCGCTCTTTATGCTCATTGAAGCCAGTTATCTCAATTTTTGGTCAGTCCATTTTGGTCAGACCAGAGCGGAGATTGTAGACAAATGGTATGTGTATGCAAGCTGTTGTTACGTTGAGTAACAAACCGTTTAGGGGGTGTTGTGAAGTTTGGTATCGCCTGTCGGAAAGACGAGTTCGTGCAGATCTGAGCGTGCAGGTCTAAGGAGGCGCCAGCGGCTTATTGGTCGACGAAAGCGCGTGCCAAAACATAATCCCCGGGCTGGCCTTGTCCTGGAGAAGCGATGAACCCCCGCGCATCGAGTGGGGCGGTGACATCACGCAACATGTCTTGGCTGCCGCATAGCATCACGCGATCGCTTTGTGGGTCTAGGTTCAGGGTGCCGTCATCCATCAGGTGCGTAATGCGACCTTCGGTCTCAAAGGCTTCTCGTGTAACCGTTGGGAGGTAAGTCAGTTTGGGTGCGATCATCTCACCCAGAACTTCGTCGTTGGGCAAGGTGGTTTTGAAGTAGTCGTAGTAAGCCAATTCGCTTTTTTCCCGGACACAGTGCACCAGCAAAATCTCATCGAACCGCTCATAGACCTCGGGGTCCTTGGTGATGCTGAGGAAGGGCGCCAACCCAGTACCCGTTGACAACAACACCAGACGTTTGCCCGGCTTCAAATCATCAATTACCAGAGTGCCTACTGGCTTTTTGCTGACAAGTACGGTGTCACCGATCTTGAGGTGTTGCAGGCGCGATGTCAGCGGGCCGTCTTGCACCTTGATCGAAAAGAATTCTAAATATTCGTCGTAGTTGGCACTGGCGATGGAATAGGCGCGCAGTAAAGGCTTGTCGTCTACCCGCAGGCCCAACATAACGAAGTGGCCGTTTGCGAATCGAAAACTGTCCGAGCGAGTGGTTTTGAACGAGAACAGCGTGTCATTCCAATGCGTGATTTCTGTTACTTGTTCCTCGACGAGTGCGGCCATGGTAAATCCTGAGTGTGATGTGTCAGATAAGTCGGTGGGCGATTATAGTGAACCATTGACCTAATGCGAGGCCTGACCTCTTCAAAATGGTTATAAGGCTATGCCGTGACGCGATTTGAGAATTGCTTGACGCCGGTGCTTTAACCCAAGGGCATGACACGGTAGCCTGCGTCTCCTCAGAAGCAGAGCACACTGCCGATGGAAAAACGTTAAAACTAACTTTGGAGAAGTCGATGAAAGTCGTTGTAAAGAATGATGAGTACACCATTTACCAGCGTCGTGATGGTCGTTATGCCGTTGAGAACGCCGCGAAGAAAGCGGTGAATGGAGACGAGAAAGTTGCCATTTTGCTGGCAAACGAATTGGTCAAAGTTACGCTGCCGGCGGCACCGGCCGAAGAGCCGGCAGCAGACGAAGCGGTAGAAGAAGCCGCTGAAGAAGCAACGGCTGACGCGGCAGACGAAGCGGCAGAAGACGCTGGCGACAGTGCAGCAGAATAGGTCTAACCGACGTGTCTGAATCGTCGCAAAAAATAGAGGTCGTCAGTCCGTTCGAACCGGCGGGCGACCAACCTGTGGCGATTGATACACTGGTCGAAGGCTTAGAAGCAGGGCTGGCTCACCAGACCCTGCTCGGTGTTACCGGTTCCGGCAAAACCTTCTCAATTGCCAACGTCATATCTCGGTTGCAGCGGCCTGCCCTGATTATGGCGCCCAATAAAACCTTGGCGGCCCAGCTGTACGGCGAGTTCAAAGAATTCTTCCCGAATAATTCCGTCGAGTATTTCGTCTCGTATTACGACTACTATCAGCCCGAGGCTTACGTGCCGGCCTCGGATACCTATATTGAAAAAGATTCCTCGGTAAATGCGCACATCGAACAAATGCGTTTATCCGCCACCAAGGCCCTGTTGCAGCGGCGCGATGCGATCATTATCGCGTCAGTATCAGCGATTTATGGGCTTGGCGATCCGCAGTCTTACCTGCAAATGGTATTGCACTTAGACCGCGGCGATCGCATGGCCCAGCGCGATGTACTGCGTCGTCTTACAGAGCTGCAATACGAGCGCAATGACGTCGCCTTTCAGCGCGGCACTTATCGCGTGCGCGGGGATGTGATCGATGTCTTTCCGGCGGAGTCAGAAAAAGACGCGGTGCGTATAGGCTTGTTTGATGATGAAATCGAAGAGATCTCGATCTTTGATCCGCTGACCGGCGAGGTGCTGAACGAAGTGCCCCGTTACACGATCTTCCCGAAGAGCCATTACGTTACACCCCGCGAGCGGGTTGTAAGGGTGCTCGACGAGATCAAAGAAGAAATGGTCGAGCGGGTGAAAGAATTGACCGCGGCCAACAAGCTAGTGGAAGCCCAGCGATTGGAGCAACGTACTCGATTTGACTTGGAAATGATTCAAGAGCTTGGGTACTGCTCAGGTATCGAGAATTACTCCCGTTATTTGTCAGGGCGCGGCCCTGGCGAAGCGCCGCCAACCCTGTTTGATTACTTGCCCGATGACGCACTGCTGATCTTAGACGAATCTCACGTCACCGTTCCGCAAATAGGGGCCATGTTCAAGGGTGACCGCTCGCGTAAGGAAACCCTCGTGGGATATGGCTTCCGACTGCCTTCCGCCCTCGATAACCGACCCCTACGCTTTGAAGAGTGGGAGCGATTGGCGCCACAAATGATTTTTGTGAGCGCAACGCCGGGTAAGTACGAGATTGCACAAAATTCCCCGACGGTGGAGCAGGTGGTGCGTCCTACAGGCCTGGTCGATCCGCCAGTCGAAATCAAGCCGGCAACCAGTCAGGTAGACGACTTGCTTGGCGAAATACGATCGGTCATCGCCAATAACGAGCGCGTATTAGTGACGACCCTAACCAAGCGTATGGCGGAAGATTTAACCGATTACTTGGGTGAGCATGACGTGCGTGTGCGGTATCTGCACTCCGATATCGATACGGTTGAGCGCATGGAGATTATTCGCGATCTGCGGCTGGGTGAGTTTGATGTGCTGGTTGGCATTAACTTGTTGAGAGAGGGGCTGGACATGCCCGAGGTCAGCTTGGTGGCCATACTCGACGCCGACAAAGAAGGCTTTTTGCGTTCGGAAGGTTCGCTCATACAGACCATGGGACGTGCCGCCCGAAATGCCCAAGGCCGAGTCATTCTATACGCGGATAAAGTGACCGGTTCGATGCAGCGGGCGATGGATGAAACACAGCGACGGCGCGAGAAGCAAATTGCGCACAACGAAAAGCACGGGATCACACCGCAAACGATCAATAAGCGCATCGCCGATGTCATGGAAGGCGCTCGCTCTTCAGCACCCAAGCGCGGCAAGGGTGCTGGAAAGAAAGGTACGGGCGCGGCTCCGGTGGTCATACCGGATAATCCGAAGGCGCTTGGCAAGTTGCTTGCGCAAATGGAAAAGCAAATGCTCGACCATGCTCAGAATCTGGAATTCGAAGAAGCGGCCCAATTGCGCGATCAGGTGATACAGATCAAACGAGAAAATTTGATTGGATAGCGCCGGTAAGGTGGTTTTGCGCAGGAAGAACTGGTGTCTTGGCCGCGGACGGCGATATACTGCGCGCAGTCAGTTACTAGGACCATAGCTCAGTTGGTTAGAGCGCTACCTTGACATGGTAGAGGTCGGCGGTTCGAATCCGCCTGGTCCTACCAAAACAATGGCTTAGAGAGCAACACACATACCTTGTTTAGACTACAAGACACTAACCTTTCCATATATGGGATAGGTTGTGTGCTGCTCTCTCAGCGTCCGGTGTT
>JAACDS010000326.1 GCA_009936895.1 Pseudomonadota bacterium | reverse complement strand
GCAAGTTCTGTCGCCCTTCATTTAGGGCATAAAAAAGGGGTGTCTATCGCCCCTTTTTTTATGCCTGATTTTCCGCTCTTTAGTTGTTTTCGCTCTCTTCAACCAATGCCCAGCCGCGTGCTGAGCGCAATCGGGCTGCGTCAACGTATTCCAAAGCCTTCGCTGAGCTGGCGTTGCCATCGAGGCCACGCTTATACACTCCTTGAATGATGCCTGCCGAGCGGAACATGTTGTAGATCAAATAAAAGTGCCAGTTCTCGATGCCGTCTCTGCCAGCGTGCTTGCAGTACTCGGCAAGAAATTCGGCTTCCGTGGGCAAGTTGAGCGCAGCGAAATCCGCTCCGGCTAACCCTTCATCGTCATAGGCATCTCCGTGATAGTCCTGGCACAGGTAACCCAGATCAGCCAACCCGTCGCCAAGGGTGGAGAGTTCCCAATCCAGTACCGCGACAATTTTAGGTTCCGTGGGATGTATGAGCACATTCCCCAAGCGGTAGTCGCCATGAACGATTACCGACCCAGCTTCGGCTGGTATGTTGTTCGGCAGCCACTCCATGAGTTTGTGCATATTGGGCAGGTCTTCGGTCTGTGAAGCCAGGTACTGTTTGCTCCAGCGGCCTATCTGACGCTCATAGTAGTTGCCTGGCCGACCAAAGGTTTCCAGACCCACGGCGGCGGGGTCCACCGCGTGCAGCAAGGCCATTACCCGAGCCAGATCAAGATAGATTGCACGACGGTCTTCATTACTCACGCTGGGAATGCGGGTTTCGGTGAAAAGGCGGCCCTCGACCATTTCCATCACATAGAACTTGGTGCCGATCACTTCAGGGTCTTCGCATAGGCAAAACATTTTTGGAACCGGCACATCGGTCGTCCAAAGTCCGTGCATGACACGGTATTCCCGATCCACTTGGTGGGCCGATGGCAGCAGTTCACCCGGGGGTTGCTTGCGCAGGACATAACGCTGATTGGGAGTGATGAGCTGGAAAGTCGGATTGGATTGTCCGCCTTCGAACTGCTTAATTTCCATAGGTCCCCGGAAGCCCTCCACATGGGCCAGCAAATACTGCTCGAGCGCCTGGGTGTCAAATTTGTGGGCTTCTCTCACCGGGGTCAGTTCTACGTCGCTCATAGTGTTCTCTGATTTCGTTCAGTCGGCTAGGATACGGCTTGATCTAATAGAGGGCAAAGTGCGAGGCTTGTCTTTTGAAAGAGTAATAGAGGGAATTTCATGTCGGAAAAACGTATTGCAGTAACGCTGCCAGCCGGTCCGCGCATTTCAGACACCGTTGACCGTATCCGCTGGGCCGAGGAAAACGGAATCCCCGACGCGTGGTTTAGCGACTCCGGTGCTCCCGACACATTGACCCAAGTGGCAGGAATCGCCCACCACACAACCAGCATTCGTATTGGTACGGCGGTCACGCCGGTATACACCCGTTCACCTTCAGTTTTGGCTGCTTCGGCCAATGTGATTGGGCAGCTATTACCTGAGCGATTTATTTTAGGTCTGGGGTCTTCGAGCCAAACAATCATGGGCCAATTCAACGGCATTCCTCTGGAAAAGCCGCTCACCCGGGTTCGCGAAACCGCAGAGTTGGTGAAGATCATGCTCACCGGCGCTAAAACCGACTACGACGGTGAAACTGTGTTTAGCCGTGGCTATCGCCAAGCGCCTATGGAAAATGCGCCGCCGGTATATCTCGCTGCCCTGCGTCCGCAGATGATCGAGATGGCTGCTGAAGTGGGCGATGGCGTGATCTTTAATCTTTGGCCGAAGGCCGCGCTATCCAAGATGATGGAACATGTTGCAATTGGCGCCAAAGCCGCGGGCAAAGACCCTGCTGATGTGGAGATCGTTAATCGTGCCATGGTGCTGTGTACCGACGATAAGGACTATGGCCGTAACTTGTTCCGCGCCGCCTTTGGCCCGTACTACGCGACGCCTGTCTACAATAATTTCCTCGCTTGGGCCGGGTACACCGAAGCCGCAGCGCAAATCGCTGAGGGTTGGGCCGCGAAGGATCGAAACAAGACGGCCTCGGCAATGTCAGACGAAATGATCGATGAAATCGCGATCATTGGTAACGAAGATGAGATTCAGATGCGTATTCAGGCAGACGCTAATGGCGGTGTTGATACCCATATTATTGCGCCGCTGGCGGGCAATCGGGAGGACGTGGACCGAACATTCGCCGCATTTACTGCCAACGAATTTCAGTTCTCCTAGTTAAGCAGCGCCATGCCAAACCGGAATAGCGGGGTATGATGGCCCGCAAGATTTATCTGTTTCGACACGGTGAGACCGAGTGGAATGTCGCCGGCAAAATGCAGGGCCGGCTGGATTCGCCCTTAACCGAACGTGGGCGTCAGCAAGCTCTGGCACACGGGAAATTGTTGGCTCAATTGCCCCCGGTTGAGTGTTTGTGGGTCTCCTCAGCGAATCGGACTCGAGCGACAGCCGAATTCATTAATGCCCGAATCGACGCCCCCCAGCTGTTTTCGGATGCGTTGCTAGAGCGGGACTGCGGAACGTGGTCCGGGAAGACTCCAGCTCAGGTTCAGCGGGAGTTCCCCGACGAGTGGTTGCGATTGCAGAACGATGCCCACAACCATCGTCCCGGCGGTGGCGAAAACCTACCGGATTTGATGGCGCGTTTCCGCCAGTTGCTGGTCGATTGGCCGCAACCTGAGTGTCTTGGTATCGTCACGCACGGCGTTGTATCCCGTGCGATTCTGGGTTGCCTGTTGGACTTAACCCCGCAGCAAATGCGCCAAGTCAAACATCCCAATGCGCTGTTCTACGAACTTACCGTCGAGTCGGATCAGATCGGCGTTCAGCATTATCTGGCGGACATGCAAGATGACGGCGTGAGTTTTAGCCACAGTGGTCGGGCAATCGACGGGATCTGCGAGTATCTGCCAATTCAGGCCATCAGCGGTGAATAGCGGAAATTGCCAGAAATTCGGCTATGCTCGTTTTGGGGTTACGAATTCGGTGAGGATCGAAAGATGAAAGTAGATGGCGGTGTCGGACTGAACTTGCATACGGTGGGTGCGCAGGCAGCAGAGCTGGAAGAAATGGGCTACGCGGGCGTGATGACGGCTGAGACGGCGCATGATCCCTTTTTCCCGCTGCTGGTGGCGGCTCAAAATACTGAAAAAGTCGAGCTGATGACCTCAATTGCTGTGGCCTTTGCCCGGTCTCCTATGACCTTGGCAAATATTGGCCATGACCTGAACGCCTATTCCAAGGGCCGTTTTGTGTTGGGGCTGGGCTCCCAGATCAAGCCGCACATTACCAAGCGTTTCTCCATGCCTTGGTCTAGCCCTGCGGCCCGCATGCGGGAATACATCATGGCCATGCGAGCCATTTGGGATTGCTGGCATCAACAAGAACCTCTGGAGTTCACTGGGCAGTTTTACACCCATACGCTGATGACGCCGTTTTTTACGCCCACCAATAAAGACTATGGCGCGCCTAAGGTTTTCCTGGCAGCCGTGGGGCCGCTGATGACAGAAGTGGCGGGTGAAGTCGCAGATGGCGTCATTGCCCATGCCTTTACGACAGAAAAGTATCTGCGCGAGACCACATTGCCCGCGCTCGAGAAGGGCTTTGCGAAATCTGGAAAGAGCCGAGCCGATTTTGAAATCAGCTATCCCGCCTTTGTGGTGACCGGGCAAACCGAAGAAGAGTTGCGCGAAGCCGAAGTGGCGACCTGTAAGCAGATCGCATTTTACGGATCCACGCCCGCTTATCGACCGGTGTTGGAAAGTATTGGCATTGGCGAGCTGCAAGACGAACTCAATCGTATGTCGAAGCAGGGCCGATGGGATGAAATGGGTGAGCTAATCACCCCAGACATTTTGAACGAGTTTGCCGTCATTGGGGAACCCGACACCATCGCCGGCCAGATGAAGGCACGCTACGGTGACATCGTAGATCGTACGTCTGCGGCCTACGCGAGTATACCCAAGGACAAACGACTGGCGATTATTCGCGACCTGTCCTCCTAACCAAGCATGTAACGCGAACAACGAACCAATAAGGATAAGAATATGAAAGTCGATACCGGTATTAATCTGGATTTGCGTGCCATTCCCGATGCGGTGAAAGCCATTGAAACCCAAGGCTATGACGGTGTTCGTACCGCTGAGATGAATCATGACCCGTTCTTCCCTCTGCTGTTGGCCGCGGAACACAGCGAGAAGTTGGAGATTGCCAGTTCGATTGCTGTTGCCTTTGCCCGCAGTCCAATGAATCTGGCGAATATCGGACATGATCTGAATGCCTATTCCAAGGGCCGCTTCACCATGGGGTTGGGATCGCAGATCAAGCCGCATATCACCAAGCGTTTCAGCATGCCTTGGGGTGGCCCCGCAGCACAAATGCGTGAGCTGATTCTGGCCATGCGTGCGATTTGGGCGAACTGGTATGACGGTGAGCCACTGCAGTTTGTCGGTGAGCACTATCAGCACACGCTGATGACGCCAGCGTTTACACCGAATGACACCGAGTACGGCGCGCCAAAGGTTGTTTTGGCGGCGGTAGGTCCAAAAATGACGGAAGTTGCGGGCGAAGTAGCGGATGGGATGATCATCCACCCCTTCAGCACTCAGGCATACATCGATTCCGTCACCTTACCGGCCATTGAAGCCGGACTGGCAAAGGCGGGCAAAACACGTGAAGGGTTTGAGCTCTCCTACTCGTGTTTCGTTGTTACAGGCCGCAACGAGGAAGAGTTTGCAAAGAGTAAGGTGGCTACCCAAGAGCGCATCGCGTTTTACGGCTCGACACCCGCCTACAAAGGCGTGCTGGACTCCATCGGCATGGGCGAATTGCAGGGCGAGCTGAATACCATGTCCAAGCAGGGCCGCTGGAAAGAGATGGGCACCTTAATCACCGACGATATGATCAATGCGTTTGGCGTGATGGGTGAGCCTCAAGAGATAGCGCCAGAAATGCTCCGTCGTTACGGTGGTTTCGTAGATCGCACATCAGCCTCCTTCCCAGTCTCGAATGAAGAACAGCGAGCCGCAATCATCGCTGCCCTACGTGCCGGCTAGCGCCGAGTTTTCGATGCGTTAAAAGGCGCGGTTTGCGCGCCTTTGACTTGAAATCCATTTTTTCTTCATTATTGTGTCACAAAGATCGATGCACGCTCTATCGCGCGAAGGCGCAGGAGAAGGTTGGCATGCAGAAATACACACAATATGGCGAAAGGAAAATATGGCGGAGTGCGGTCGGGCATCTATGCAAACGCACTTCACTGAGCACCTTAAGCGTTTGCCAAGGGCTAAGCCGCTTCCCGGCGACACCTGCAGTGCCGCTGGCTTGTGTATGGGTATGGGCTTTTCAGCCCAGTGCAGATGTCCAGACTCAAACAACGCCGGTTTCAGATCAGCATGGCGCGCTGGTCACATTGGATCTGCCCCTGCCGGACCTTGTGAGTAAAACCCACATGCAGCAGGCAGGGGATTTTGCTGAGAAACTGGTGATTGGCTTTGGGCTGCGACCTGAGGTTGCGCTTGAGTTTTCAGACTGGATTTTGGAAGCCTCGGCTCGGCAGGAATTACGGCCGGAGCTGATCGCCAGTTTGGTGTTCGCCGAAAGTTCCTTTCGCAAAACCGTGCAGTCCCACGTTGGCGCCATTGGCCCGACCCAAATTCGGCCTCACTATTGGGTGGAGTTTTGCGGTCAAAACGACCTGCATGATCCCGAGCAGAATGTCTATTGCGGCACCCAAATACTGGGTTTCCTGCTCGAGCACTGTGAGGGCGATCAGGCCTGTGCCTTGTCGGCGTACAACATCGGTATGAACTCCAATCGCCGCGCGGCAGGGTTGCGATACGTTGCAAAAATAGACCGGCACTTGGAGCAGCTGAATATCTCTGCATTCTGATCGTTTCGCCCAATCTCGGTAAAGGGGTAAGCTGTGCTCTCAAATATTGGAGGGTAGGGTATGGACTTTGGATTGCTGATTTTTGCCACGGATTACGCGATTGCGCCAGATACGCTGGCACGGGAAGCCGAGGCTCATGGCTTTGAATCGCTGTTTTTGCCCGAACATACGCACATTCCGGCCAGTCGAAAATCGCCATGGCCGGGTGGCGCAGAACTGCCTCGCCAGTACTGGCATGCCCACGACCCCTTCGTCGCGTTGTCTATGGCCGCGGCGGTAACCAAGACGATAAGACTCGGTACCGGTATTTCCTTGGTCACCGAGCGTGATCCCATTTTGATGGCCAAGCAGGTTGCAAGCTTGGACTTCTTGTCCAATGGACGCGTAGAGCTTGGTGTGGGTGCTGGCTGGAATGCGGAAGAAATGGAAAACCACGGTACGCCCTTCGCCCAGCGCTGGAAGATTTTGCGTGAGCGAGTGCTCGCCATGCGCCAAATCTGGACCGAAGAAGAAGCCGAGTATCACGGCGAATTCGTGGACTTTGACAAGCTGTGGGCTTATCCCAAGCCCGTTCAGGCGGGAGGCCCGCCGGTGCTGCTTGGTGCTTCATCACAGTTTGTCTATCAGCGTATCGCCGAATATGGAGACGGCTGGTTTCCGATTTATCAGGACGCGCTGCGGACTGACGCCAGTGGTGGTGTCGACTACGCAGCGGGTATTGCCCAGACCCGGGAGGCATGGGATGCCGCGGGTCGCGATGGCGCACCCAGTTTCAGTATTTTTGGCGTGGGTCCCGATGCGGCCGCAGTGGAGTCCCTGATGGCGCTGGGCTTCGACCGAATCATCTTTGCGCTGCCCTCGGGCTCGCCGGACGAAGTGCTGCCGATGGTCGAGAAATACGCGGCGTTGGCCCATCAGTACAATCAGTGAAATGCCGCTCAGGCTGTGGCGCGTGCTGCATCGCGCCAAGCATTACCTCGGCGCTGCCGGGAATGCCGAACGGTAAGCCGGCTGGCGTCGCATGTGTCCACCTGGATGAGACGTTTGCCTGTCGTTTGTTCGACTCACCCGAGCGCCCGGATTTTTGCTCACGCTTTGCGCCGGAGTTCGCGGTCTGCGGCTCGTCCCGAGAAGAAGCCATTGGGCTGATCACCCTTTTGGATAGCGCCAGTCTTTGATCGGCAGCGATTAAAGTCGATTCAGTACGTTCAGCACTTCGGCTTCGTTCCGGGTGTGATGGGCGGTTAGCTGTGCGGCGCGCGCGCCCGCGACGTTTTCCAGACTGTCGTCGAGGAATGTCACGCGCTGAGGTTCGGTTTGCATCAAATCGCAAACATGCAGGAATGCCTCTGCACCGGGTTTGCGGCAACCCACTTCGTGGGACAGAAAGAGTTGGTCGAACTGGCCCATGATATGCGGATAGCGCTGCATGAAGCTCTCTGCGTGCACGGCATTTGTATTGCTGAAGGCACACAGAGTGAAGTGCTGTTTCAGCTCGACGAATGTGGCGGCTACTTCGTTATATGGCTCGGTCCACAGCGCATTCCAGCCGTCTCGCCAATGCTGCGGACTCATCGAGACACCCAAGGTGTCACTTAAATGCGCCGTGTACTGGGCAAAGTCGAGTCGACCGATTTCCTGATCTTTGTAGGCTTGATCTAGGGTCCAGTGTTCGTAAAAAAGCGACGCTTCGACCCCGGAGGCAGACGCCCAATACTGAAACACTCGGTGGAAATCGATGCCAAGAACGACGCCGCCTAGGTCAAGAAGCAAGACCGGTTTCTGTTCCCCAGCGCTAGAATCCGGCACTGGCGGTGTTCAAGGCCTTCACGTATTCGGCGTCGAGTGCGGTATAAACGCTTTGACCATTCTTCATGACGTAGACGGGGCCGTCGATCTGTTCAATGTCGTAGCCCTGCTTGCGCAAGTCGCCTTTCAACATTTTAAACGTGCCGGTGACGTCGATGTCCTCATCAATACGCAGAAATACAGGTACCGCATAGCTGGGTAGGGCGTCTCGGACAAAGGCGGAAAATCGATCCAGATCCAGAGCTTCAACGCCTTCGTTTAAGGTGAGAGAAGCCATGCCGGCTCGACCATCGGCGCCGGGGATTTCGACGCCCAAAACATTGCAGAATTTCACCTGATCAAAGCCGTTGATGATTTCGCCTACTTCGTTGGTAGATACGTTTTCAGATTTCCAGCGAAACGTGTCCCCGACGCGATCGACGAACTGATAGTGGTCGTAGCCCAAAGTGAAGCCCACGTCGACAACGCGCATCAGATCACCGGTGTTAAACCATGCATCACCATCCACAAGGGCATTGCGTAAAATTTTGCCCTCGGTGGCATTCGGGTCGGTGTAGCCCTCAAAGACCGTGTCCGGCGTGATCTTGCCCAGTAGCAAGCCCGGTTCGCCAGGAGCGACGGTAAGGCATCGGCCTTCGCTGTCACGGATGATTTCGTCCTGATCGACGTCGTACTGCACCAAGGCAACTTCCGCCGATGTCATGCCCACGGTCAGATCCTTGTTCATCAAATTGGCGAACGCGACGTTGCCTTCGGATGCACCATAGATCTCACAAACCCGCTTGATGCCATAGCGCTGCTTAAAGGACATCCAGATGTCCGGGCGCATCCCATTGCCCATGATGGAGTGCAAGGGCAGAGAGGCGTCGCTTGCTTCCCCGGCTATATTGGGGAGGTAGCGGCACAACTCACCGATATAAACCATATGGTTGCAGTTGTTGTCGTTGATATCGCTGCGAAAGGCGCTGGCAGAGAATTTGCGTCGCACGTACATGCTGGCACCGGTTGTGAAAGAAGACCCCACTCCTAAGAGCAGACCGGTGGCGTGATACAGGGGCAAGCAAAGATAAATTCGATTGCCGGGCTTGGTTTTCAGTCCCGCTGTGCCGGACATATCCGCACTGATTAAGTAGCGTCGGTTCGACATTACCGCGGCCTTGGGTAGGCCTGTGGTGCCGGAGGTATAGATGTATAGCGCCGTCTGTCCGATGGTGTTCAGCCCGGTTTCCGGTGGGTTTTGATCACCTGCCTTTTGCTGCATGGTATCCAGGTCTATCGCCCAGTCCGGGCAAGAGGCGGTGCTGGTTGCTGGGTCGGCCACAAACAGAAAGTCTTGGCCAGATGCCAAATCCAGTTCGTCGTGAATGTCGTCAACGGCAGTGATGACTTCGGCGCCAAAGAGACATTTTTTGGCCTTGATGACGTTGATGCAATGGTGCAGCGAGCGCCCGGTCAGATTGGTGTTCAGCAGCCCGGCGGTGACGCCGAGTTTGTTCAATCCGACCAACAAGGCCAGAAACTCGATCCGGTTTTCCATCATCACGCAGACCGTATCGTTCCGCACCAGTCCTTGCTCTTTGAGAGCGTTAGCGTATTGATTCGCCAGCGCATTGAACTGGGTCCAGTTCAATTCCTTGCCCTCACACACGATGGCGCTGTTGCCGCCGAAAAGTTTGGCGTTGTTCTCGACACGAGCGCCGAAACAATCCGCTACATCCTCCGGCCTTGGCTTCATACCCTTTTTGAGTTTTAACAGTGCAGGCAAGTTGCCCAGCGTGGCGATGTCTTTTAGAAATTGCATGGACAAGGTTCCTCTTCCGGTGAATCGTCTAACGCCGAGCTTAGACCTTGCGCTTGTGGGCTTAAAGCCCTAAAACTTCTGAAAGAACAAAGGGAGTGAGGCAATGAATCAGTGGATAGTGGGTGATGTAAAGATTACGCGAGTTGTGGAGATCGAAAGTCTGGGTGGATCTCGTT
>JAACDS010000325.1 GCA_009936895.1 Pseudomonadota bacterium | reverse complement strand
TGGTGTCGCCGGCGCGTTCGTCGGCGATGGGTTTTGTGCTTTGTCTGCTCACTGTGGCGGCATAGTCCGCAAAGCCCGCGATGTCGCCGCCGACAGCGAACCGATGCGGGCAGCCTGGGATCAATGGAATCAAAACTTCGGACTGAGCCAACGCCTCAGAAGCGAAAATGACGCGACTGGTTGAGTCTTCGACAATGTAGGCGGCCTCGTCAGGCGTGAGGTATCGGTTTATGCAGGTCAGGTACATACCCGAACGCATCACGCCCCAAGCGATGGGGAAGAATTCGAGATTATTCTCCATAAAAATAGAGACGTGATCGCCAACACCAAGTCCGAGCTGAGACAGCAACTGAGCAACTTGATTGGATTGCTCATTCAGTTGATGCCAGGTGAGTTGCTCTCCGCTGGCGGCATCAATGACTGCCGGTGTGTTGGGTTTTACGCTGGCCCAATGTCCTGGATACATAAGCGACGCTCCAAATGCAGGCTGATGAAAGAGCTGTTTTAGACCAGCTTTGCGTTCATCGCCTCGGTTTCCAGTAGGTCTCCGCGCATACTGCGGGCACCCAACATGTAATGCACGCCGGCCCAAAGGTTAACCAATACGGCAATGCAAAGAGCATAGCGCAGGGACTCAATGCCGAAGGTTGGGGCGAATAAATCGCTGAGAATGCCCACAAAGTAGGGCCCCAAGCCCATCCCGATCAGATTCAAAACAAACAGCAAAATAGCGGAAGCCACCGCGCGCATACGCAGTGACACCAGCGCTTGAGTCATGGCGAAGGAAGGTCCCAGATAGACATTGCCCATGATTGCTACCATGCACAGGCTCGCAATCGCTGCTGTGGTGCCATCGTACAAATAGGCTACGAGTTGGAAGGGCACCATGATGATGGTGGCGATGCCGGGCACCCAAAAGTACCAGCGTTTGTCCCCCGTGCGATCCGATAGCTTGTCACTGAGATAACCGCCAGCAAAGGTACCGATGGCCCCGACGCCGGCGACCAGAGCGAGTGCCGCACCAAGATCCGTCGAGGACATGCTATGAATGCGAGTAAAAAATGGCGCGTTCCACGTACTTGCGCCGTAACTGACGAACGCGTGTAAACCCGCAGCAAAAGACAGATGACGAAAAGACACCTTGGCCCACAAAAAGTTCAGCACTTCCTTAACATGCGGGGCTTCAGGCTTGGGTGCTGCTTCCGCGGCGGCTTTTTGTGCTGTGTTTAGAACCGGTTTGACATCTGAAAGGCCCCTTGGCGGTTCCCGCAGCGTGAGCGCGATGATCAGCGCCACGAAAATCCCTGGTATGCCCACCAAGAAAAAGGTGTAACGCCAGCCCAGCTCGTCTGCACCCCAGCCGCCGACGTAGCTGCCAATCATGGTGCCGAACGGGATGCCCAGCGCATAGATTGAAAGTGCTGTAGCACGCTTGTCGATAGGAAAGTAATCGGAGATCAAGGAGTGGCTCGGCGGGCTTGCGCCGGCTTCACCAACGCCTACACCAATTCGGGCCATAAGCAACATCCAGAAGTTCGTGGCCAAACCACACACGGCTGTCATGGCACTCCAGATGACCATGGAAACTGCGAGAATCTTTACCCGGCTGCGTCGATCCGCCAAGGCGGCGATGGGAATGCCCAAAAAGGTGTAGAAGACCGCAAAAGCCAGACCGCCCAGCAGTCCAAGCTGGCTATCGCTTAACGACAGTTCCAGCTTGATGGGTTCGAGCAGTAGAGAGAGGATCGAGCGGTCAACAAAGTTGACGATGTAGCCCACGAACACAATGCCAAGCGCGTAGTTGCGATAGGCGGGGCTAAACTCCCGCTGATTTTCCAGTGGTTCTGACAAAACGCTCTCCCCGTTTATCTCGACTAAAAAAAGCTACCGCCTGCTGCGGTTTGATAGCCACCAACGCATGGTATCGCTAACCAGCGCAGGAGCATCTTGCTGTACGAAATGTCCCGCCCCCGGAACCGTTACGATAGTGACATCTTTCTCAGTCCAATCCCAAGTGTTATTGAGGCCGTCCGAATGCAGTGCCGTATCCTCCAATCCATGGAAAATCAGCAGCGGCATGGCCAGTGGCGGGGGTGGTGTGCTGGGTGCTACCGCGGAGTTTTCGCCGGATCGCGGATAGTTGGCTTTGTAGAAGTTCAGCATGGCGGCGAAGTCGCTGCGCTCGAAAGCCTGCACGTACTGCTCGCGCGCGTCCGCGTCGCGAACCCAGGCGGACAGGCTTTGCGCCGTCATGGGGCTGCCACCAATGATTGTTGGATCATCGGCGCTACCGGCAATGAAACGCTGCGCGTAGTCGCTGTTGCGCCGCTGTTCTTCATTGTTGGCCAACTCTCGGGCAAAGCCGTTTGGATGGGGAAGATTCATGATCACCAGATTCTCGACCATTTCTGGCAGTGCAAAGGCGACCTGCCACGCGACCGCCCCGCCCCAGTCGTGACCGACGACTGTGGCCTTGTCGGCACCTTCAGCCGCCACGACGGCGGCAACATCGGCAACGAGATTGGGCATGGCATAGGCCGCAATACCTTCCGGCTGGCTGCTTAGGTTGTAGCCGCGTTGATCCATGGCGACGACGGTGAAATTGTCTTTAAGGACTTCCATTTGAGCCCGCCAGCTGTACCAGTAATCGGGGAAGCCGTGAATCATCACGACGAGGGGGCCGCTGCCGGTTTTCACATAGTGAATCTTGACGCCGTCGCTGTCGGCATAATGATGACTGACGTTGTCGATGAGCTTTTGCGACGCAATGCCTAGGGTGCTCGCAAGCACAGATGCCAGACCAATCAGCAGCCGTGCGGGGTTGGGGTTGAAGCGGCGATGTTGCATGACGTTTCTCCGGTTATTTTCTGACTCGCCTGCGCAGGCGATCTAGGCGTTCTTTCCAGTACTGGAACGTTTCTGGGTCTCCGCCTCGATCTGGGTGGTGCTGCTGACACATGCGTCGAGCCTCGACGATTTCCTCTATGGGCAACACCAGATCGAGACCGAGGGCTTTGATTTCAGCCGGACTGAGGGTTTTCACTGGGCTGGCAGTCTCCGGGGGGCGGTAGAATCCGCTCCAGTTGCCACGATTTTTGCCGCCATAGGATACCGGGCCAGAAAGGCCCAGTTTCCAAGGGTGGTTTTTGGCGGGTTTGCGTGACTTGCCGCCACTTGATTTGCTGTTCGTCATGGTTGCAGTCTAATGTGGGAGGGCTTGGGCTCAAGTCATTTCTCGACAAGGCCAAGTTTTTACATCGTCACCGATGAGTTTAGGGAGTAGTTTTATGGCCGACTCGATCGGTGGATCGACACCTTTGTCGTTGGCTGGCACCCCACCTGCCGCCCCGCTGGGTTATTACAGCTGGACCCTGGGGCAGGGGGCGCGAGACCCGCTGTACATTCTGGTCGTGATCTATATTTTCTTTCCGTACTTTTCCAACATCGTCGTTGGCGATCCGGTGCGTGGACAGGCCTTGGTTGGTTATGTGAACACCGTCGCGGGCATCACCATGGCGTTAACAGTACCGTTTCTCGGTGCGATTGCTGATAAGACGGGGCGATTGAAGCCTTGGCTGCTTACCACGACGCTAGCGGTTTCGATTTGCACTTTCGGACTGTGGTGGGTTACGCCGGATACCCTGCAGCAGGGTGGGGGCCTCTACCCGGTCTTGGGTGCCCTGATCGTAATGAACGTTGCCTTTGCCTACACCGAGGTGTTTCACAACGCGATGCTGCCGAGAATTGCGCCTGCAGATAAAGCGGGGTTGATCTCCGGTATGGCCTTTGCGCTGGGGAATTTAGGGGGTGTGTCGTTGATGTTGTTGGTGCTCTTTGCCTTTGCGCTGCCGGGCACGGTATCACTGAACTGGCTTGCCGATGCTCCTTGGTTTGGTGTCGATCAGGCAACCCATCAGCAGGATCGCATCGTCGGACCCGTAGCCGCTGTCTGGCTACTGCTGTTTACCCTGCCGGTTTTGCTGTTTACCCCGGACGGCACACGCTCTGAACTGTCGTTGCGTCAGGCCGCCGGTGCGGGCATGCATGAGGGTTGGCAAACCCTTCGCAAACTCAAGGACTACAGTAATGTGGCGCGGTACCTCTTGGCGCGCATGTTCTTTAATGATGGCATGGTTGGAGTGCTGATTTTTGGCGGCATCTATGCCTCTGGCGTGTTCGGCTGGGATTCCTCTGAATTGCTGATTTTCGGACTTTGCAGCAGTACATCGGCCATGCTGGGTGCTTATTTCGGCGGTCGGTTGGACGATTTGCTGGGATCCAAGCGGACGCTGATGATCGCGGTATGTGCCAGCGCTTTGATTTTTTTGTTCATGCTTTCCATCGCGCCGGGACAAATCTTATTTGTACTGAACATCGCCACCGAGCCGGTTTGGTCTTCGCCATTTTTTAACACTTCGGCAGAGCTTGTGTATTTTGCGACCAATCAGATATTTGCCGTCTTTTTTGTCACGGGGCTGTCCGCGTCACGGACCCTAATGGCGCGTATCTCGCCGCCAGCCATGTCAGCGCAGTTTTTCGCTCTGTACGGTTTGAGCGGTTCGGTAACCGCATTTCTTGCGCCGCTTTTGGTGGCAACGACAACAGACGTGTTCGACTCGGCACGCATCGGTATGGGTGCTCTGATCGTCTTGATCGTTATCGGGGTCTGGCTACTTGCTGGTGTAAAAGAGACACCAGCCGGTTCTTTTTCCCCAGAAAACTAGTCCAGCGCCCCGGACGGTAATACTATTGGCAGTGTTTCGAAGATGTATTTTGCGGTCGGCCTGTGAGACCGCTGACGGTTCAGCAACGTAAGGATCAAAATGTCCAGTCAGGATCAGAGTTTAGAGCATGAAGGCGAAGAAACAGCAGAGCATGATGAGCTGTACAAGGTGCGCCACAGTCTCGCCCATGTCATGGCCCAGGCTGTGTTGGAAATGCGCCCGGGTAGTACTCTCGGGTTCGGTCCACCGATTCGGGACGGCTTCTACTATGACTTTATTCTGTCGCATCCTCTGACCGAAGAAGATTTCCCGGACCTGACCCGGCGGATGAAAAAAATCATTAAGAAGGGCCAGCGCTTTGATCGCGAAGATCTCAGCGCGGAGGACGCGCTAGCCCGTATCGCTGAAATGGGAGAACCCTACAAAGAAGAATATGGCAGCGAGTTGATTGAAAAGAATAACTTGGAAGGGCTCACCTTCTATCGCAACGGGCCGTTTCTGGATATGTGCGAAGGCCCTCATGTGCATACCACCAAGGAAATTCCTCGGGATGCCTTCAAAATCCGCAGTGTTGCAGGTGCCTACTGGCGCGGTAATTCCGACAATGTGATGATGACCCGAATCTACGCATGGGCCTTTCTCGACAAGGAAACCCTGGATACCTATGTCGAGGCCTATGAGTTGGCCTTGGCACGAGACCACAAAAAACTGGGTCGTGAGTTGGGCATTTATGCCATTGATAACGATATTGGTAAGGGTCTGCCGCTGTGGCTGCCCAACGGCATCATCATTCGAGATGAGCTCGAAAATCTGGCCAAGGAGCTGGAATTCAAAGCGGGCTATGTGCGCGTAGCGACACCTCATCTGGCGAAAGAATCCTTGTACCACACCACAGGCCACCTGCCGTATTACGCCGAAGACATGTATCCCGCCATGGAGCTGATGGAAGAAGCCGAGGGCGGCGAGGATGAGGACGGCAACGGTTTGCGGGTAAAAGAAGCCTACCGGCTGCGGCCGATGAATTGCCCTCACCATCACAAGGTGTTCGATGCGGAGCCTCGCAGTTATCGTGATCTACCGCTGCGTCTTGCTGAGTACGGTCAGGTCTATCGCTTCGAAGATTCTGGCGCGGTCAGCGGGTTGGTTCGAGTGCGCGGTATGTGCATGAACGATGCCCATATTTACTGCACCGCAGAGCAGATCAAGGACGAGTTCAAGGCGATCATGGGTATGTATCAGGAGGCCTATGACATTCTGGGGCTGGATACCTTTCATGTGCGTTTGTCTAAGTGGGATCCAGAAGACCCCAAGGGCAAGGACAAATACGTTGATAACCCCAAGGCATGGGAGGAATCCGAGCGTATTTTGGAAGAAGTGCTGTTGGAACTTGGGATCGATTTTAAGGTGGGCATTGGGGAAGGCGCGTTTTACGGTCCTAAGATCGATATTCAGTTCAATACCGTAACGGGCAGAGAGGAATCGGTTTCAACCGTTCAGCTGGACTTTGCCGTACCCGGTCGCATGGATCTGACCTACACCGGTTCGGACGGTGAGGAACATACGCCTTACTGTATTCATCGTGCGCCGTTCAGTACCCATGAACGCATGGTCGCTTTTTTGATCGAACACTACGGCGGTGCATTCCCAACCTGGTTGGCCCCTGTGCAAGTGCAGATGCTGACAGTGTCTGAACAGTACGACGGTTATGCCAACGAGATCATTCAGCGTCTACGTGGCCATATGGTGCGTGCCGAGCTCGCACCGTCCAATGACACCTTGCCAAAGAAAATTAGGCAGGGGGCGACCCGCAAAATTCCAAATCTGTTGATCATTGGTGAGCGTGAAGTGGCCGATGGCACCGTGACCCTGCGCCGATACGGTCAACGTGCGCAACACACGATGACCGTTGAGGCTTTTGAATCCGCCTTATTGCAGGCAGTGAAACAACGTTTGCCCGAAGTTCCGGTAGCACAGGAAGGCTAGCCGGCAGGTGTCGCCTTTCTTGGTTGCTCTGAGACCGTGGGTGCCTTGGCAGTCAGGGGTGCGGACGAGGTTGGCTGACTGACCAGGTCGATCAGATCGCTGACGATGCGGCCCGCTTCTCGTAACAGCGGGTCGTCATCGATTTCCTCTATGACGTCTTGCCCTGCCACGACGGCTTGCTCCGCTACGGCGTTTGGGTCTGTCTGTGTGTCGGTCTGAGCGGTGTCTGTTGTCAGATCGTCTTCTTCGGCCTTCTGCATGTCTTCCAATTCGTCGAGGGTTTCAGCGACGGGCTTGCCCGTTGCGGCGCGCAGCGTGTTCTCAAGAGCCAATCGCCAATCGTCGTCTTGCTGGCGTTCCGCGCGACGTTCTGCCTCGTTTAGCGACAGGTGCGTGCGGTCGGATCTTTCTTCAGCCTTGGTCATTAACGCGCGGTAGTAATTGAAGTGTGGGTCTTCGCTGGCGCGTTGCAGATGCCGTGATTGCAGTTCCACTAGATAGGGATTGAGTTCGTCATAGGGGGCAAAGCGCGCTGCGTCAATAACGTCCCAAGGCATGGCGCCGTCCAGGGTGCTTTCACCGATGGTTTCCTTGTCGAACAGCGAGGGGACGTCGATGTCCCGAATAACGCCCTGATGCTGAGTACTCTGGCCCGAGACGCGATAAAACTTTGCCGCGGTCAGTTTCAGCTGACCTCGGTTGAGGGGGATCATGGTTTGAACGGTACCCTTGCCAAAGGTTTGACCACCCAAAATCAGAGCCCGACCGTAATCTTGCATGGCACCAGCGAAAATCTCCGACGCGGACGCGGAGAGACGATTGACCAGAACAGCCATCGGCCCGTCATAAATCACAGAGTTGTCGTCATTGCTGTAAATGGTCGGCCGGCTGCGACTGGATTTCACTTGCACGGTAGGGCCCGAGGGTATGAACAAGGAAGTCAACGTGTCGGCTTCCTGTAAGGAACCACCGCCGTTGTTGCGTAAGTCGATAACCAAGCCATCGATGCCTTCAGCGTTGAGCTGGTTAATCAGCTTCGTGACGTCCTTGGTGGTGCTGCGAAAGTCCGGATCACGCTCTTGCTGGCCTTTGAAGTCGAGATAGAACGTTGGGATA
>JAACDS010000324.1 GCA_009936895.1 Pseudomonadota bacterium | reverse complement strand
TTTATCCTGCATTCCTTTATCGAAGTTTGAAGCTACCTGTTCCGCATTGAACGGACGTTTTTTGCTGTATTTCAAAGCACGCCAATTACGAACAATCATGAAGTGAGGAAACCCCGCACCCCAGACTAGAGCGGGCGCCAGCGTAATTGCTTCCCCCGCCGCAATCAGGGCAGCTAGTACAGCTACGAAACCGACCCGCACCTCAGCTGCATGGTATTGTCGAGAACCCCGCTATGATCTCTCCAATAATCCAAAGGTCAGCGCCTTAGACGCCGAAAGCGGCAGCGAAACTGAAATTGTCGCAGATTTGAGAATCAGCTAGGGCTGGCGCATGCTTGGCGTTATATATTCAACCGCGTTAGGGCTGATAAATTGTGTATGGTCGAATAAGTAACGGTCCGACGTCGAATCTTCAGAATCATCGATACCATCAAAGTCTTCGTCGGCGGATCTTGCTGGATCCTCTGGAAATGCATCCTTAAAGTTGGGAATTCCATCGCCGTCTGCATCTTCCAACGGCAGGTAACTCACGCCAGAGTAGTTTGGGTCCCGAGTTGTGTCGCTCGAAAAGTCGTTTACCAGTACCGCTCCACCTTTCGGCAATGCCGTGTCCAAACTGTGGCTCTCAAAAAACGTGTGATTTTCTACAGCCAGCGTGTCTCGAACAGTTAAAGATGCGCAGTTCGCCATGTCGACCTCGGGGTAAACAATCCTGGGTTTCAGCTGCCTAACAATGTATTTCTGCCCCTCAGACGACGTAATTGTTGTTAAATCAGGAACATCTACAACGGGCAGGGTTGCGGGACCGGGATAGGCCTGCTGGAGACACTCGTCGCTATAGGTCGGCTTGTCCACAACAGACCCATCAAAAAGCGAGCGACAGGCCACTGGCGGGGTTGCTTGAAAACCAGGTATTTCCAAGTTCACAGTATTCCCGTCGACTCCAACGTAAGAAGCACTGAAACTCGCAGAGTTACGATCACCGTTTTCATCGTAGACGCCGTAACCCCAACGCGGGACATACCCCCAAGGGTTGGAGCGAGAGATGCAACTGGTGTAATTTTTGACATTCGAATACTGCTGGGTGCCGTAGTAGTAAGCATCGGCGTAATTTTCAAATTTGATGAAGTCTTTGTCGAACGCAATGTTCGTCGCTCCCGAAATAGCAGGGATGCCCGCGGGATAAAGACCAGAAGAAGAGAGACTCGGCCTAAAAAGTTTATTGATGATTGTCCCGTATCCACTGTCACCTTCCGAGTATACGATGTTGACTGCGTAATACTCCTCGCTGACCCCTAGGTCCTGCGACTGATCGATAACATGAGAGTCCAAGTACTCCACGACCTTATATTGAATAGTCCCATCATCAAGACGTGAAGACTGCGATCGCCACCGAAGCCACATTTTGGAAGGGTCTGCCTTTGCATATGCTTCGGTATCAAGGGTCATGATACCGAAAGGGTTTGCGTCGCTGGCCTCTTCGGATACCACAGCCTTTAGAAAATAGGCACCAGGATCGGCAGCCATCGCGCCATTCCAATATTCAACAGTAACTGGCGAATCCGGTAAGTCCTGAGTGGCCCTCACTAGATGCGCGTTATCATCAAAAGAAATGCCGCATTGTGTTTGATCAAGCCTTGTCAAATAGGCGTAAGCAGCTACTTCATCATCTCTTTGTAGGTTGGCGAATTTTTGGTATTCCGTTTTATTGAACAGGCAGAGATAACGGTTTAGCTGCCCAAAAGGAATATTTACCCGAAACTGATAGACAAGCGTTGCCTTGATATCAGTCCACACCGGCTTAGTTTTATCGGTTATGTCTTCGCGTGTTAAGGCGTTCAAAAAGCTGGAGAACAAAATCAACACAGCGAAGGAAAAACCATTGGTTAAAGACCTTTTCATTGCGAGACCCTCAGCAAATTAATCTGTTCAGGAATCTGTTTCGCGCGGGTAACCGTGCCGGTTAGGGGAAACGGATCCTCGTAATCAAGCACGCCGTCACCGTCATCATCCGCATCAGCCCGCAGCCCGGATTCAAGACAAGATGAATCGCATTGGTCTGGCAA
>JAACDS010000043.1 GCA_009936895.1 Pseudomonadota bacterium | reverse complement strand
GGCTCAGTCACCGAGCTTGCGACCCGACCCTGTCCACCAATATGCACGTCATCTGCAATGGTAAGATGACCCGCCATGCCCACCTGACCGGCGATAAAACATCTAGCGCCGACGCGGGTACTACCCGAAATGCCGGCCTGAGCAGCAATTGCAGTGCGACTGCCGATGCTCGCGCCGTGCGCGATTTGAACCATGTTATCGATGATCGCTCCGTCTCCGACCACCGTGTCCTGCAGTGCGCCACGATCGACCGCCGAGTTAGCGCCGACCTCAACATCATCGCCGATAATCACACTCGCCAATTGCTCTATCTTGACCCATCCGTCAGCTCCCGGAGCAAAACCGAATCCATCTGCGCCTATCGTCGCGTTGGAATGAATCATGCACCGCTCACCAATGATTACTGCGTGACAAATAACCACTCCTGGCTTGATCACTGTGTCGCTACCGATGACAGCGCCGTGTCCGATGTAGGCTCCCGCGCCAATCCAAACCCTGTCGCCCAATGACGCTCCAGGCTCCACACAAGCGCCCGGATCAATCGTTACGCTAGCGCCCACTTTGACGTCGTCGGCGACAAAAGCCCGGCTATCTACCCTACCGCTGGGGACGGGATGATTGTCAAAAAGTACCGTCGCCCTAGCGTAGCTCACGTAGGGCATGTCGCTCAGCAACGCATTGCCCTGCCAGCGATCCGACCAGTCGGGATGGAGTATGACCGCGCCCGCCGAAGTCTGGCTTAACTTGCCAAGGTGCTTCTTCTCCGAAACGAAACTGAGATCATACGTCGTTGCTGAATCCAAGCCGGCGAGGGCTCGGATTTCGCAATCCGGATCCCCCTGTAGCTCCAGCCCCAGAGCCGCAGCGAGCGTCCCCAGCGCCGGCATGACGCGATTACTCCGCGCCCATTTGATTCATTTTGTCAGAGACTTTAGCCGTGATGTTGTAGCCCAGATCCGCATGAATTACCGCCTGCTGCTGCAGCAGCAAACCAATTTGGTCGGTCTCAATGATCTCACGCAGGACTTCCTGTGCCTGCGGTGCCAGCTCTTGCATCACCCGCTGCGCATTTTGCGTCTGCAAAGTCTGTAATTTCTTGGCCACATACTCAAGATCGGACTGTTTGCTCGCCATTTTCTGGCGTGCTGCTACCTGCCCTTCCTCACTCATCGCCGCCTGATCGCGCTGGAAATCTTTCACCAACTGATCGAGTTCTTCTCGTAAGGCATCAAACTGCGCTTTATCAGAGGCGAAGTCTTCGTTGCTTTCGAACTCCTCCATGCGCTGCTGAGCAACATCGGTCTGCAGTATGGCCTGCTCCAGATTAACAACGGCGATTTTCCCTTGAGCCATCACCACCGTAGGCAGAACCAAAAGCAAGCCCGCCAGCCAAAATCTTACGTTCATCCAAACATCTCCATATTTTTCCACCATCAGAAGCCCCGACCCAAGGTGAATTGGAAGACTTCTCTCTCGTCAATCGGACTGGCATTCAGCGGCTTTGCCAAACTGAATGTGAGTGGCCCAAAGCCTGACAACCACGTCACTCCTATGCCCACAGAGTAACGCAATTCGCCCGCATCGATACCAAAACAATTCACCTGATTTTCACGGCAATTTGTGTTGAAAACGTTACCTATATCGAAGAAAAGCGCGGACCGAAGCGAACTACGGTCCTTGATGAAGGGCATTGGAAACAACACCTCTGCACTACCCTCAATCAGCACATTACCCCCGAAGGGATCCGGCTCGTTATAAAACTGTTGCACCGGAATCTTTCCCGTCGCCGGGTCAACACTGTAGCCATACCCGCGGCCGTCTGGACCCCCAAACTCAGTAGGCTGACCGTTCTCGTCAATGCCAGTGACAGCCGTATTGGCGTTGTAAACCGCGGGTGGTGTGCTGCGCGGTCCCAACGTATTCGTTTCGAAACCACGCACGGAACCAAATCCACCGGCAAAGAAATGCTCGTAAAACGGTAGTTCGCTGGTTGTCCCATAACCATCGCCATATCCCACCTCGCCCCGCAGGTGCAGCGTGAATTCGCCAATCAGTGGGTAGTAGATCTCACCGCGATAGTTCAGTTTATAAAATTCGAGGTCCGACAGTGGCACAGCCACTTCAAGCGAGAGCGACTGCGAGACCCCGCGGGTTGCCAACTGTCCT
>JAACDS010000323.1 GCA_009936895.1 Pseudomonadota bacterium | reverse complement strand
TGTCTCCGTGTTTCTGCAATGCCGAGAAAAGGCTTCTTTCCACCGAGCCATCGGCCTTAGACAACGGTTCGCCCAGACGCCAGCGCTTGGCGCGGGCGATCAAATCACTGGGAACCTGTGAATTCAGCAAGTGCGCGTGGTGGGCCGTGAGATGCTTTGCGAGTCCTGGATAGTGACGCAGCAAATGGCTTTGAATACGCGTGTCTTCGAACAATAAGAAGAGGTCCTCGGCGAGAGCAGGAGCAGAGAAACTGTCGAACAATAAGCGGTAGTCGCCTACTCGCGGCCCAGTGTCCGCGCTGGGTGAGTAGAGTGCTGCCAACTGCGGCAGACGAGCCACGGCCTTGGTCATCCGAAACCCTAAGGTATCGCATTCGCGCATACCGATTTGTTCCATGACCAGTACGCGATACGCCGAGGGGCTGTCCGTTATCAGCGATTCGGGCAGGAACAGGGTGTCATTGTTTTGGCCGGTAAAGGCTACGTTTAATTTAAGGCGTGAGTTAGTGGCGAATTCCTGATTGCTGCGAATGTGCAGATAACGCCCAGCGATGCCCTCGGCGAAGAGCCCGAGCGCAGCCTCAATGTCTGCGAGGTGTACAGAGGGCTCAAGGGTTTCCTGCGATGCCTGAATGTCGGAAGTCATAATTCTAGGCCAACCGGCTAAGGCAGAATCACGTCAACAATATCCGCCACCGCCTGCTGCACGCTGGCGTCGTCCGAGATTGCACTGATGATCGATGCGGTAGCTGCTCGTCGAGGCGCAATACCCGCTGCGATGAGGTCGCCGGTATAGATCAGTAGCCGCGTACTGACGCCTTCCTCAAACCCGTGCTGCTTAAGATTGCGCACGCGCTCGCCGATTACCGCGAGCCGTTCAGCCGTGGTGGCGTCGACCCCGGATTCGTGACCGATAATTTGTGTTTCTGTTGCCACGTCTGGGTAATCAAATTCCAGACTGACGAATCTCTGACGCGTGCTGGGCTTTAGGTCCTTCAACACACTCTGGTACCCCGGGTTATAGGAAATCACCAGTAAAAAATCTGGGTGTGCATCCAGCAACTCGCCGGTTTTATCGATGGGTAAAATACGTCGATGATCGGTCAGTGAATGAATGAGCACGGTGGTGTCCTTGCGTGCTTCGACGATTTCGTCCAAATAACAAATGGCGCCGGAACGAACAGCCCGGGTCAATGGTCCATCGGACCAGACGGTTTCGTCGCCCTTAAGCAAGTAGCGTCCCACCATATCGGTTGCCGTCAGATCCTCATGACAGGACACCGTGAGCAGAGGCACCTCAGGGCGCTCGTCGGTCGCCCGGTTGTTGTCGAGCAGCCAGCTCATGTCTTCCACGAAGCGGGTTTTACCGCAGCCGGTGGGCCCCTTGAGCAGCACAGGAAGCCGCGATGCATAGGCCGCTTGAAAGACCTCTACTTCGTCAGCTAAGGGTAAGTAGTAGGGGGCCTCAGTGGTGGATGAGGGGCTCGTTGTTTGATTCATATCGTACCTGCAGAAAATGATCCGGCTGGCGTCGTAGCCACGCGGAAAGAGTGGTAAAGGATGCGATTTTTCACGTGCAGAGGTCGTGAAGATACGTAAAAGAATGCGATCGGGAAACTTGTAGGCCCAACAGGGGTGCGTAAACTTAAAAAAAACGGAGAGAGAACGTCGTGAGCGATACCGATGAGCTGTTGGAAGCCACTACCGCACTGATCTTGCCGCTGCTGCATGCACTGGATGCTCTTGGTCAAGCCGGGCGTATGATGCACCCGCCTGCGCTGGCTGAGGTCTGCGCTGCGATTGCCCAGTATCGCGAACCCCTGGAAGCTGGTCGCCAGACATTCACTCAGGCTCAGTGGCCCGAGCACCTGGAGGCTTTTACCCTGCATGCGAACATGGCTACGACGCTGGCTCTGCGGGCGTTTGACGGGTTCGCCGATGCCATGAATCAGCCTGAACCGCCAATGGCCGCATACAGGGCCATGGGTCTTGCCACTCAGGCCTTCGCAGCGGCGTACCCCTTGGCCGCCATGCTGCCGCCAGTGAATCGGTTTTACTTGGAGCCAGAGGTTCGTGAGAACGCCGAGCTGCAGCAAAAGCTCATGGAGTCTGACCCAGAAAAGCCCAACGTTGGTGTGATGCACGCGGATAACGCGACGGATCAACGCGGCGGTTTCTCGGTCTACGTGCCAGAATACTATCAAGGGGAACCGTTGCCGCTGGTAATGGCCCTGCATGGCGGCAGCGGGCACGGTCGGCAATTTTTATGGTCTTGGCTGCGTGCAGTTCGCTCCGATCCCTGTATTTTAATCGCGCCTACGTCTGCAGAACGCACGTGGTCTCTGATGAATTCTGAAGCGGACAGTCAGCGATTGTACGATTTGGTTGCCTACGCGCAGCAACACTGGAACGTGGATTCTCAGCGCATGCTGCTCACGGGGATGTCCGATGGCGGGACGTTTAGCTACGTGAGTGGGTTGCAAAGTCATTCGCCCTTTACCCATCTGGCACCGTGTTCAGCGTCCTTTCATCCGATGCTGCTCGAAGTGGTCGATCCGGCTCGCCTGCAAGGTCTACCGATCTATCTGATGCATGGGGTTCTGGACTGGATGTTCCCTGTCAGCGTGGCCCAAGAAGCCGATGCGGCGCTCGGTGGTGCAGGTGCCCGGGTAACCTATCGCGAGATCGAGAACTTGTCCCATACCTATCCCCAAGAGGAAAATTCAGCGATTCTCAGGTGGTTGGCAGATGGCGTTTAACACGCCTGAGCTTGCCCCTCGAGTGCACGAGTAGGAGAGAGTCATTCGCATCGTCAATTACAGTGCGCAGTACGCTGCGGATTTTGCGCGGCTGAATTATCAGTGGATTGAGCACTACTTTCGCATTGAGGATGAGGATCGTGCGGCCCTAGACCATCCGGAACGTTACGCCATTGCCCCCGGCGGCGAAATTTTCTTCGTTCTCATCGATGGCGAAGTGGTGGGTACGGTGGCCCTAGTGCCCAAGGCTTTTACTTGCGATGGTGTCCCAACCCGATTTGAGCTGGCAAAAATGGCCGTGGATCCGAGGTTGCATGGTCAGGGGATTGGTAAACAGTTGTTGGCACATGCGACGGCTTATGCTGTCGAGCGTGGGGCAAATCAGGTGGTGTTGTCGACCAATGATATTCTCGCGCCGGCTTTGAAGGTCTATCGTGACGCGGGCTTTGTCGAGCAGCAAGCGGCTCAGGACGAACGTTACGAACGCAGCAATATGTTCATGGTGTTAGACCTGCCCTAGTCACTCCGTCCCAATCCTCTGAAAGATTCACTGGGAACCCGAGGAGTGACGCATTTCATAGCGCACGAGCAGCAGTCCGCCCAGGCAGGCCCACACAACAATGGTGAGCCACTCTTCGGGCCATTGCAGTGCGCTGTTGCTCCACGGCATAAATGCTGCAAGCAGGCCAAGGGACAAGACAACCGCACCGTACCCGACCAAACGGGGGTGGCTGACTTTAAAGGGTCGTGGCATGTCAGGTTCCGTGCGGCGCAGCACGAGGAAGGAAATCGCCACGAAGAGAAATGCCACAGTGGTGGCGAAGCTGCCGCTGTTGATGAGCCAGACCAAGATGGTTTTTCCAAACAACGGCGCGATCATGCTGAGTAAGCCGATGGCAGCGATGCCGACATAGGGTGTTTTGTAGGTTGGGTGTAGGCGGCTAAACACTTTCGGTACGTGATCGGATTCTGCCAGTGCGTAGAGCACTCGAGAGCCGCCAACCACGAAGGCGTTCCAACTGGTCATGATGCCGCCAATGCCCCCAAGCACCAGCAGAGCCCCAGCCCAAGGCTGCTGCCAGAGCGCCTTGGCGGCGTCAGCGGTTGCCATGGTACTGGTGGACTGCTGTTCTGCCGT
>JAACDS010000322.1 GCA_009936895.1 Pseudomonadota bacterium | reverse complement strand
TGGGGCGAAGCGTTAGCCACCGGTCCGAACATCAATGTCACCAGCAAGGGCAAGGTGATCATGGCGCCTGCAGAGCGTGAAGCCGCCTATGCGGCGCTGCAGCAGGCGATAGCACGTCCAGGCAATGCGTCTCCTAGAGAGCAGGGCTACATCAGCGCACTGGCCAATCGATACAACGGTGACGTCAACAGTGACCGCACACCGCTGGACCTGGCCTGGGCAGAAGCCATGGGCGAGCTTGCGACAGCCTATCCCGAGGACATGACGGCGGCATCGATTTATGCCGAGGCATTGATGAATACCATGCCCTGGAACTACTGGTCCGATGATGGCATCGCAAAGCCCGAAACCTCTGAGGTCATTGCCGCCTTGGACCGTGTTCTAGATGTTGAGCCCAACCATCCCTTGGCCTTGCATCTGTACATTCATGCGCTTGAGGCATCCAATGATCCCGGCCGAGCTGAGGCGGCAGCAGACCGGCTGGCTAACCTAGTTCCCGGAGCAGGCCATTTGGTGCATATGCCTTCACATATCTATTATCGAGTCGGCCGGTACAACGACGCAGCCATAGCCAATCAACGAGCTGCGGATGTGGACGAGGCGTACATCGCGGCCTGTAACGCTCAGGGCTTCTATCCAGCACTTTACTACCCCCACAACATTCATTTTCTTTGGGCCGCCTCGACTATGCAGGGTCAGAGTGCTGTGAGCATCGAGAGTGCGCGTCGTGTAGTGGCAAACGTGCGGGTAGAGCAGGTGCAAGCCTTTCCGACGGTGGAATTTTTTCGAACCGTACCGCTGCTGTCCCTTGTCCGGTTTGGTAAGTGGGATGAAATTCTAGCGGAACCCCACCCACATGAAGGGTTTATGTTTGCCAAGTCTGTTTGGCACTACGCACGCGGCGTGGCCTATGCCGCGCAAGGCCAAGCGGATCAAGCCAAAGCCGAACTCGCTCTGCTGCGACCACTGATAGACGATGTTTCTGTGCGGTTTTTGGACAGCCGTGACTATCCGGGCTCTACCTTGGTCGGAATTGCAATTGACCTCCTGCAGGGCGAAATTGCTTATCGAGCGGGGGACTACACCGCGGCTGTGGCGAGCTTTGAGAAGGCCGTAGCGAAGCAAGATTCGCTTCCCTATACAGAGCCACCCTTCTGGTACTACCCATCCCGTCAATCCTTGGGCGCTGCGCTTTTGGCCGGCGGTGATGCACCACAGGCTGAGTCGGTTTTTCGTCGGGATCTGGAGCAGTACCCCCACAACGGGTGGTCCATGTTTGGTTGGATCCAAAGTTTGGAGAGTCAGGGCAAAAACGACGAAGCTGTCGTGGTGCGCCAGCATTTCGACAACGCATGGCAATTTGCGGACATTGAACTCACCGCTGCGGTTCTGTAGTAAAACGTGTCCTTGGTGCCGCCGCCTCGGCGGCGGGTCCACAGGCCAAGATTCAGCGCGATTCTGTATTCGAAAGGCGCGCTGAATCAGCGTAAATGGCCACCATTTTGATAACAAATAGGGCATAATCCCGCGCCATTAACCGCGCAGCGCCGGCAGCTGGCTGAGTTTGAGGCACCTTTTGAAAAAACGGTGGACGAAGTCTGTCTTTCTTGCAGCGGGAGTGCGCTACTGTTTTACCTTTAGCTGAACACCAAAAGTATGAATGTATCTATTGAAACTCTAACGGGTTTGGAACGCCGCTTGACGATAGCCATCGACAGCGATGCGTTTGAAGAACAAATTACAGCCCGACTGCAATCTGCCAGGGGCCAGGTGAAAATCCCCGGTTTCCGCGCTGGAAAAGTGCCAATTAAAGAGGTGCGGCGTCGCTACGGCGATGCGGTACGAGCAGAAGTTGCCGGCGAAATGATGCAAAGCAGTTTCATGACCGCAGTGCAGCAGGAAAACATGAATCCAGCAAGTTCACCCAAGCTTGATGTGGTGAAAATGGACCCCGGTATCGATTTCGAATTTACAGCGACGTTTGATGTGTTTCCTACGGTTGAGCTGGCCAACTTTGACAAAGTTCAGGTCAAGCGACCTTCAGCAGAGATCGAAGATGCAGATCTTGAAAGCATGATCGCGCGATTGCGGGAGCAACATGCGACTCAAGAGCCAGCGGTTCGACCTGCCCAAGAGGGTGATCAGGTAACCGTGGACTTTACAGGCGAGCTGGATGGCGCGCGCGTAGAAGAGGCCTGTGGCGAAGGTATGACGTTCACGATCGGTCAAGGCCAAATGATCGAAGACTTCGATAAAGGCGTTGTTGGACTTGGTGCAGGCGAAGAGTCCACATTTGACGCGGTTTTCCCGGACGATTACCGGGCAGAGGAACTGCAGGGCAAAACGGTACAGTTCTCGGTCAAAGTTGCGGAAGTTAACGAGCGTCAGCTACCCGAGCTCAATGAAGAGTTCTTCCAAAAATTTGGAGTCGAAGAAGGTGGCGAAGAGGCGTTCCACGCAGAAGTGCGCAGCAACATGCAGCGCGAACTCGACTCGGCAGTAAAAAATCAGATTAAACAGCAGGTTATGGACGGTTTGGCGGAAATACATGAGTTTCCGATTCCCCACGATATCGTGCATCGCGAGATACACGTCCTCAAAGAACAGATGATGAGCCAATTTCAAATGCCTCCAGGACAAGCCCAAAGCTTGGATCTACCCGACGCTTTGTTCCACGATCAGGCGGAAAAGCGCGTCAAAGTGGGGCTGATAGTCAACGAAGTCATCAGTTCCAGCGAACTGGTGGCAGATGCGACGAAGGTTGATGCGAAGCTGCAGGAGTTAGCTGAACCCTATGGTGAACCCGAGCAAGTGATCGAGTGGTATCGAAGCAATCCTGAACAAATGGGTAACATCGAGATGGCGGTGCTTGAAGATCAGGTGGTTGACCACATAATGGCTTCGGCAGAAATTGAAGAAGTCGTTTCCAACTATACCGACGTCATAAGCGGAGCAGCTATTGCGCCGCCGGTGGAGGAAGGTGATTCTCCAGATGCCGAGGCGATTGCAGAGACCGACAATGAGTCCGCGGACGAAAAATAATGTGACCGGTTCGGTTCTACGGCGGAAGCCGTGATCCAGAGACGTAACCCCGATAAGTGAAGGTGATATGAGTACAGCAGGAGAATCGAGTATGACGCCAATGACAGGACTGGGCATGGTGCCCATGGTGGTGGAGCAGACGGCCCGCGGCGAACGTTCGTACGATATCTATTCCCGCTTGCTGAAAGAGCGGATTATTTTCATGGTAGGGCCGGTGGAAGACCACATGGCGAATTTGATCGTGGCTCAGATGCTGTATTTGGAGTCCGAGAACCCGGACAAAGACATTAACCTCTACATCAACTCACCGGGTGGTTCTGTCACCGCAGGGCTCGCTATTTACGACACCATGCAATTTATTCGGCCTCAGGTCAGCACCCTGTGTGTAGGACAGGCTGCCAGCATGGGGGCGTTCCTGCTGGCCGCTGGAGAATCCGGCAAGCGGTTTGCATTGCCCAATTCTCGTATGATGCTTCATCAGCCAGCGGGTGGATCTCGTGGAGTCGCCGCTGACATTGAAATTCAAGCTCAGGAGATTCTCTTGGCGCGGGAGCGTCTAAACAAAATCATTGCCGACCACACCGGGCAGGAGATCGAACGAGTTGCCAAGGATACGGACAGAGATTTTTGGATGAGCCCTGAAGAAGCACAGGAATATGGTCTTGTCGACGCAGTTCAGTCAAGCCGCATCACCAAGACCGAGGCGTAAACAGGGATTCGCCACCGGCGCGATAGAACCGCCAAACGGTGCTTGATGCGTCAGTCAGTAAGCGTCTTTTCGGGGTTGCAAATATTTCAGCGACGAAGCAATGTAAAAGACAGTGAGTTTTCGCACACCATCTCGCAGAGATGGCGTCATATGTTAAGAGGAAGTTATGTCAGAAGAAGGTAGCAAAGGGGACGATTCAGGTAAGCTGCTGTACTGCTCTTTCTGTGGCAAGAGCCAGCATGAAGTCCGCAAATTGATTGCCGGCCCATCGGTTTTTATCTGCGATGAATGCGTCGAGTTATGCAACGACATTATCCGTGAGGAAGTGTCTGAGGCCGCTCAAAGTGGCGAGTCCGCCAAGCTGCCGGTGCCTACTGAAATTAAAGAAATCCTAGACGAGTACGTGATTGGCCAAGATCAGGCGAAAAAAGTGCTCTCGGTGGCGGTGTACAACCACTACAAGCGGCTGAATTACAGCGCGAAGAAAGACGATGTGGAGCTGTCCAAGTCAAATATTTTGCTGATTGGTCCTACCGGCTGCGGTAAGACGCTGCTTGCGGAAACGCTGGCCCGGCTGCTCGATGTGCCGTTTACCATCGCTGATGCGACGACGCTCACCGAGGCAGGCTATGTCGGTGAGGACGTTGAAAACATCATTCAGAAGCTGCTGCAAAAGTGTGACTACGATGTCGAGCGTGCTCAGGTGGGTATCGTCTACATCGATGAAATCGACAAGATTTCGCGTAAATCGGATAATCCGTCGATTACGCGGGACGTGTCAGGGGAAGGGGTACAGCAAGCGTTACTGAAACTCATCGAAGGAACCGTGGCTTCGGTGCCGCCTCAAGGCGGGCGGAAGCATCCGCAACAAGAATTTTTGCAGGTGGATACCTCCAAGATCTTGTTTATCTGCGGTGGGGCTTTTGCTGGATTGGACAAAGTGATTACCGATCGCTCCGATCGCTCCGGTATTGGCTTTGGAGCGCAGGTTAAGGGCGAATCGGATAAAGACAGCATAGGCGAAACGCTTCAGAATTTGGAGCCAGAAGACCTGGTTCGTTACGGTCTGATCCCGGAATTTGTTGGCCGACTGCCAGTGGTAGCAACCTTAGGCGAGCTTGATAACGACGCATTGGTCAGAATTCTTACGGAGCCGAAGAACTCGCTGACACGACAATACGCCAAGTTGTTCGAGATGGAAGGCGTTGAAGTCGATTTTCGCGAGGACGCCCTAAAAGCCGTCGCGGCGAAAGCGACGGAGCGAAAGACGGGAGCTCGTGGATTGCGATCGATACTTGAATCTGTGTTGTTAGACACCATGTACGATTTACCTGGGTCTGAGTCTGTCAGCAAGGTGGTTATTGATGAAAGTGTCATCACTGGCGAGAGCTCGCCCATGTTGATTTACGAGAACATTGATCAAGCCGCTCCCAAGGAAGGTAGCTCTTAAGGCGCTTCTTCAGGCGTAAAAACACCCGAAGGAGTACGACTTAAGCGTTGATACTTCTACACGACTCAGACAACAGGATGTGAAGGGCACTGTACTCGGTATACAGTGTCTGCATTCAATTAACTGCCTGAGCCATCTTTATGACTGATTCCTTTCGAGAACTGTTACCCGTGTTGCCACTGCGTGACATGGTTGTCTTCCCGCACGGCGTTCATCCGTTATTCGTTGGAACGAAGAGCTCAATCGTGGCCTTAGATTCGGCAATGGCCGACGACAAACAGATTTTTCTAGTCGCCAAAAAGAATCCGAAAAAGCTGACGTCGGCCCCGAAGACCTTTACACGATGGGCACCGTTGCGACCATTCTGCAGTTATTGAAACTCCCGGATGGCACAGTAAAAGTGCTAGTCGAAGGCGGTAGCAGGGCCGTCGTTAAAGAAGTCGATGTCACTGGTGAGTTCATTCGCGCCGAAGTCGACGTGCAGCAAGAGCTCGAAATGGAGACTCGAGAAGCGGACGCAGTGGTTAGATCGTTGCTGTCGCATTTTGAACAGTTCGCACAAGGCAACAAAAAGATCCCACAGGAAGT
>JAACDS010000321.1 GCA_009936895.1 Pseudomonadota bacterium | reverse complement strand
TTGGGGTTGCCCGTTGTGCCGCTGGTAAACTGGATATTGATGGCATCATCCGGTTGCAGGGTTGCTGCAATCGCAGCCATACGACTGCTTTCCGACGAACCACCCATGGCGCAGACCTGATCAAAGTTGAACATGCCCGGGGTTTTGCCCTCGCCCATGCGCACCACACTTTTCAAATTCGGCACCTTGGCCGCCACCAGTGCTCCGGGGGCACACTGGGCCAATTCAGGCGCAAGGGTTTGCAGCATCTGTAAATATTCGCTGGATTTGAAAGATTGTGCCGCAATCAGTGCCTTGCACTCTACCTTGTTCAGCGCGTACTCCAGTTCATACAGTCGGTAGGCTGGATTAATACAGACCATGATCGCACCAATTTTTGCCGTCGCAAATTGGGTCAGACACCACTCCACACGATTGGGCGACCATATACCCCCCCGATCTCCCGGATTGACGCCCATGGCCAGCAAACCAGTCGCCAGCGCGTCTATGCGTTCCTGATAATCGGCATAGGTCCAGCGGATGTTTTGATGGCGCACCACCAAGGCCGGTTGTTGAGGATACGTGCCCGCAATTCGATCCAGACAGGCTCCAATGGTTTCGTAAAGTAGGGGTTCATTGGCCTGGCCACACAAATAGCTTTGGCCCTTCGGGAAATTGTCTTTCACGGTTTACGTCCTCAACGTTCTCGGTAAAAGTGTAGCGATTAATTCGAGGTGATGCCCAACTCAAAGGTAAACAACGCAACAGGACGAACAGATGACGACGCTTTTTATGGTTCGAAGCAACCCGAAACCCGGCCAAGAAACTGCATTTAACGACTGGTATACCGACGTGCACTTACCCGAGGTACTGAGTATCCAAGGATTTCTCTCCGCCCAGCGCTTCACCCTTAACGAGGCTCAGGTTCAGCCGGACCAAACACAGAGCTATCTGGCGATCTATGAAATCGACACGGATCATGTGCCGGGTACTCTTGAGCAACTCCGCAAGGCCCCCTGGCTCAACATGAGCGATGCCATTGATCCTGCGAACATCAACATTTCGATTTTTTCGGCCATCACGGACAAACTGACCAGCGATACTTAAAACTGCTCAACCCACTCCAAAAACGTCCCATCAGGGTCTTTGAAGCAGAAAAAACGACTGCCGTGATTGGCGCTGGAGAACACGGTCGCCGGTGGCGAGAGCACCTCGACGCCTTGGGCCACCAAGTAATCGTAGTCGGCCTGCAAATCGCTACTGCGCAGCGCAAGACGCGCCAGCCCGGGGCGATACAAATTAGTATATGGGGGCGAGTGGTCCTCTGGCTCATGCCACTGCAGCAAATCAATCAGAACTGCGGGCTCAACGCCCTCCAGTTTCATGATGGCGCCAGTGACCCGATAATTGTTCATACCCACAGCAGCGTTCACCTGGGCAGAGTTCGTCGCCGGCACCTGCCAGACTTCCTCAAAACCGAGCATTTCATAGAACGTCTTCGAACGAGCGTAGTCCGTGCAGTTGATGTTCACATGCACCATGCCATCAATATTCATCCGCCACCTCCATGCTTCAAGCGAATCACACCACGGTGTCGCCATTGTCGACCACCATTTCCGCGCCAGTGATGTGCTTAGACTGATCGCCCAGCAAAAATGTCACCATGCCGGCCACATCATCGGGTTCACCAATACCCAGCTTTCTCCGCATTCGCTCAGGATCTTCCGCCGCATTCAAATCAACGTCCATCAGTTCGCGCAGCGCATGCTGCACCATGGGCGTATTGATGCTGCCCGGATGAACGGAATTGCATCGAATACCGTAGCGCTGTCGACGACAATGAATGGCAATGGCCTTGGTCATGGAGCGTATGCCGCCTTTTGCGGCGGAATAGGCCAGATAATCCGGTATGCCGACCAAGGCCGCGGTAGATGACATATTCACAATCGAGCCGCCGCCGTTTTCTTTCATCAGTTTAATACCCGCCCGACAGCCAAAGAAGGCGGCATCTAGGTGAATCGCCAGCGTCGATCGCCAAGTAGCGGTTGAGGTGGTTTCGATGTCAGCAATCGGCGCAATACCTGCGTTGTTCACTAACCCGTCCAGCCGACCAAAGCCCGCCTCGACTGCAGTCATGATGTCGGCCCAACGTCCCTCATCGGCAACGTCTTGATGGAAAAATACCGCATCAAGCTCACTCGCGAGGCTGCGTCCCCGCTCTTCATCAATATCCGTCATCACCACTCGGGCGCCCTGCTCTACTAGCATTTTTGAATCGGCTAACCCAAGCCCTGACGCCGCACCCGTTACCAAAATCACGTGGCCGCTTACCCCGCGGCTAGCCTGCCCCCCTGTCTGTCCATCGGTCTCGCGATCGCTGATCTTGGACTCGCTCATTTCTGCCATCGCCCCACCTCACTGTCCTCGTTCCGCTGTATCAGATCACGCCACTTTGAATCCGTCTACTCACCGCCAAGAAAATGCCGATCCTTCATACTCACGTCATGTAGAGTAACTGGCCGATTCACTGTCAGCGAGACCGAATGAAACTCTACAGCTTTCCCAGCGCCCCCAACCCCAGACGGGTGACCATTTTTGCTGCCGAGAAAAACCTGCGGCTTGATGTCGTCAACGTAGACTTGCGTGGCGGCGAAACCAAGACGCCCGAGTTTTTGGGCAAAAACCCAAGCGGCAAAATCCCTGTTTTGGAGCTGGACGATGGCACCTGCATTTCAGAGACCGTGGCGATCTGCCGTTATTTGGAATCCCTCGCACCGGAGCCAAATTTGTTTGGTCACGACCCGCTGGAAACGGCCCTGATTGAAGCCCACCACCGTCATATCGAATTCGAATTGCACTCCAGCATTGGCGCTGCTTGGGTAAATGGACCCATCGTCGCCGCAGCCGGGTTGGTGGAACCCATCGAAGCCCAACGGCTGCGCGGAGCGGGCCTAACCCGAAAGTACTATCAGCGAATGAACGATGAACTGGCTGCCCGGGACTATTTGGCCGGTGACCGCTTCACCGTCGCCGATATCTCGTGTTTGTGTATGATGGATTTTGCTGCGGCGATGGTCGACCTAAAGCCCGATGATGGGCTCACAAACCTGTGGGCATGGCATACTCGCGTCAGCCAGAGACCCAGCGTTACAGGTTAAGCTTTCACTTCACTTAATGAGCGTTTTTCTATGACACAGTCCGCGCCGAAAGCTCGAATCTCAGCCACACCACTACCCCGCGAGCGCAGTGAGCTGCTGCGCCTACTGCTCCGTGGCGTCGAGGATATCGCGCCGGTTATCCAGCGCAACAAGGCCGCATCAGAACGCGCACGGACGCTGGCACCTGAGGTTGTCGAGGCCATGCGTGATACTGGCTTGCTGATGATGAAGAGCCCCTACGAAGTCGGTGGTGCCGAAATTCATCCGGTTGATCAGATGGAAGTGGTTGAAGCCGTTACCTATCTCGACTCTGCCGCCGCGTGGTCTATGTTCATTGCCGCAACCGTTACCGGTCGCGCGCTCAGCGCGTTGAGTGATGAGGCCGTTAACGAACTGTTTGCTGGGGACGTCTTTCCCATTATGGCAGGCAGTCTCAAGCCATCGGGTAGCGCCACTCCAGTGGACGGCGGGTTTCGAATCTCCGGCCACTGGGCCTGGGGGAGCGGTGTACATCATGCCGACTATGTCATCGTGCCAGTGCTCAAAGACGATAAAACCGGAGTCATCACCGCCGTTGTGCCTCGCGCCCACGTGCGAATCATCGACAACTGGCACGCATTGGGCATCAACGGCAGCGGTAGTTCGGACTATGCATTAGACGATGTCTTTGTGCCCGCCCCCTTCGTCAACGAAACACCCACTCAGCGACGTGGAGGTACTATTTTTCGCATGGGCTACGGCTTCGCGGCCAACGAACACGCAGGCTTTGCCAATGCTCTGGCCCAGCAGGCCTTGAGTACAGTCACTGAATCTGCACAAGCAAAGAAACGCGGCTATGGTGCCGGCACCAGTATTGCGGATCGCGAAATTTTTCAGCGTAGCGTCGCCGAGAGCGAACTTCGATTACGCGCCAACAAGCTGCTCATGATCGACGTGCTGGAACGCCTGTTCGATGCTAGCGTTGGCGGCGAAGCGCCCATCGCGCTACAGGCCGAAGCGCGAGCCGCTTCAGTACTGTGCACCGATGAGGCCATTGCCGTCACCAGCGCGTTATTCAGATATGCTGGCGGTAGCGCAGTAATGCTCGATGATCCGCTGCAACGCATCCTGCGAGACCTGTACACGGCGCAATCTCACCTTATGGTCAGCGATGCGGCCTACGAGGCCTTGGGCAAACTCAGACTGGGCCTGACCGACAAAGCCCCGATTCGCTAAACGGAAGTCACGTGAGCGAAGCAGCAAAGCCCAAATTGATCAGCGTCGACTGGGGCACCAGCAATCTCCGCGCCTGCCTCATTGACGACAGCGGCCAGGTCATAAACCAAGTATCCAGCGATCAGGGACTGTTGAACCGACCAGAAAATTTTGAGCAATGCCTGCTGTCACTCATCGGTCATTGGCTGAACCCGGATGCGCGTCTAAACATCATTCTCAGTGGCATGGTGGGTAGTCCAAGTGGCTGGACAGAAGTCCCTCACCTGCCCGCTCCGGCGACTGCTCAACACTTGGCCGACGGGGCGAAACGAGTATCTCAGGCCCAAGGCAGCAGCGTATGGATAGTTCCGGGCGTTTTCGGAAACGGCGCAGCGGGTATTCATGACATCATGCGCGGCGAAGAGATTCAGTTTTTTGGCGCAGAACATTTGCGACACCAACAGGAACTGACAATACCTGCCTATTGGTGTTTTCCGGGCACTCACAATAAGTGGATCGCCGCGGGCCCGACGATAGATCAATTTTCCACAAGCATGGTAGGCGAGTTTTTTGAACTGGCACGACGGCATTCGCTTTTGGCCCAGTCAATGGAGGCAGACTTGGCTTCTGCTGCCGACCATCGGGCCAACGCAGACGCCTTCTCTCGTGGCCTCGCCAACGCCCAGTTGCCGGGCGGCCTGTTGCATCACTTGTTCAGCGTACGCACCCTCCAGCTAACCAATCACCACAACAAAGTGATCGGAGAGGACTACCTTTCAGGCATCATCATCGGTCACGACGTGCTGGCTCAACTGGGTCATTCACCGACACATGTTGGCATTGTGGCAGCACCTTATCTGGCGGCACGTTACACTCATGCCTTAGAGACAATGGGCCACAGTTGTTTCACCATTGACGCTCAAGACGCCACCGTTGCAGGGGCAGAATTAGTCGGAGACTGCCTGCCCAGTGTCGAATAAGCCAAATCACGGACGCCAAGCCTTATGACGGAACTGTTAGACCAGTACATGAGTGAGTTGCCATTGGTCGGCATTTTGCGCGGTATCACGCCGCAACAGAGCGAAGCGGTTGCGGAGGCACTTTATTCCGCAGGCTTTCGGATAGTCGAGGTCCCTCTCAATTCGCCAGATCCCCTGGACAGTATCGAACGAATCGCCAAACAGTTTGGTAACGACATGTTGGTGGGTGCCGGTACAGTGCTGGCCACCGAACAAGTCGCTCAAGTCAAAGACCGCGGTGCTCGATTGGTCGTAGCCCCCAACACCAATGTCTCTGTCATTGAGGCGAGCGTTGCGCTGGAAATGGTCACCATTCCCGGTGCCGCCACCCCTTCAGAGGCTTTTGCTGGTATCGCCGCCGGAGCCCACGCTGTGAAAGTGTTTCCAGCAGAGATGATCACACCGTCCATTCTCGCCAGTTGGCGCGCAGTTATACCAGCGTCCGCTGGGTTGCTGCCCGTGGGCAGTATCGATCACACCAACATGGCTGACTACTGGCAGGCAGGCGCTAGTGGGTTCGGTCTGGGCGGCTCCCTGTATAAACCCAATCTTAGCCTCGGTGATATCAGCGCCAACGCGACCAAGCTCGCTTGGTCAATGGCCAGCACGATGAAAATCTGAGGGCGCACAACTGCCATTACCTTATCTTTGTAACCTCGGCCCACTTTTTTGGCTACTATGACCAACAACACAATGACCGAACTGCACGCTACCCCTTTTTCCCATCCGGCGTTTACCGCCACGGGAGAACCTCGGGCTCATATTGCCTTGGGCACACTGAAGACACTGTGGTTCAATACAGGCACCCTGTGCAATATCACCTGCGAAAACTGCTACATCGAGTCCAGCCCGCGAAACGATCGGCTGGTTTACCTCTCACGCGCTGAGGTGGATCTCTTTCTCGATGAGATCGCTACCCAACACCACGCCACCGAGGAGATCGGAATCACCGGCGGCGAGCCTTTCATGAACCCAGATATTCTGCTGATCATGCAAAGCTGTTTGGCTCGGGGCTTCAAGCTTTTGGTGCTGACCAATGCCATGCGCCCGATGATGCGACCAAGAATCCAAGCCGGGCTGCTGGATCTGAAAAAGCAATTTGCCGAACAGCTCACCCTACGCGTTTCAATCGATCACTTTGATCCGGGCCTTCACGAGCAAGAGCGCGGGCCCGGGTCATGGTCTGCAACAATCCGAGGCATGCAGTGGTTGCAGCGCAATGGCTTCGCTTTCCACATTGCCGGCCGGACACGCTGGGGCGACAGTGAAGCCGGACTGCGACAGGGTTACGCCCGAATGTTCGACGAGCTGGATATTCACTTGGATACCGGGGATCCTCAGTCTCTGGTCCTTTTCCCAGAAATCGACGTCACCGCCGAGGTGCCGGAAATCACCACAGCATGCTGGGATATTTTAGGAGTGAACCCCAGCGACATGATGTGTGCGTCTTCTCGTATGGTGGTTAAACACAAGGGAGATAACTCTCCATCGGTCATGGCCTGCACTCTCTTGGCCTATGAGAGCGATTTTAACTTGGGCCGAAGCCTTGCGGACGCCAGCGCAACAGTGGCCTTGAATCATCCCAATTGCGCCACATTTTGCGTCTTGGGTGGCGGGTCTTGCAGCGCTTAACTCTGTTTTCCCAGCCGCCTATTGGCGCAATACTTCGAGCCAACCCCGCTGGGTAGCGGTCAGCGCGTCGTCTGGGGTGAGCACAGCTCCAGCCAGAGCCTGACGAACATCTGCCGGGGTCTCACTAAAAGGCCGCTGCAGCAGTTCGCCAACCAATTGTCGCGCCTTTGCTGTGGCACCCTGATAAGTCGCCAAAAACGCATCAACGCTGACATGCTGAGCCGGGTCATCCATCCAACAATCGTAATCTGTGACGAGACAGATGGCGCAATAGGCCAACTGGGCTTCGCGAGCTAAAAAGGCTTCGGGCACATTGGTCATGCCGACCAGGTCGCATCGGGCTGCATCACGCAAAAAGAAACTTTCAGCCCTCGTACCCAATCTGGGGCCTTCCACACACCCATAGGTTTTACCCTGATGGATGGGTTGACCGCAACGCTCCGCTGCTTGAGCGATGTCTGCGCTCAGACTCGGGCAAGCTGGATAGGCAGTAGAGACATGAGCGACGACGCCTTGCCCAAAAAAACTGTAGGCGCGCTGGCCACGAGTATGATCAAAATACTGGGCGACCAACGCCAGATCCCCGGGCTTCAGTTCCTGACGCAAACTACCCGAGGCAGAAATCCCTACCACGCGGCGAGCGCCAAGCTGCTTCAGCGCGAAAATATTTGCCCGATAATTCACCTCGCTGGGTAGCAAGGCGTGATTGGCGCCATGTCTGGCGAGAAACAAAACGTCTTGATCGTGATAAGTACCCTGCACGATGGTCGAAGACGGGACGCCAAATGGCGTGGTCATTCGATGCTCGTGTTCTATCCGCAAGCCATCCAACTCGTAGAGCCCGGAACCACCAATAATTGCCAACATAAAACATGTCACACTTTTACCAGCCAGTAGCATACCTATGCCATCGCCGAAGGGATATTCGCCGTTCCGTCAAGGGCGTATTACGGGCCTTCGAACATGTATCATTGATGGTTTGAAGACATAGAGAGTGGTCATCATGGCTGAACAACAATCGACCCAAGAGCTTGGTTTTGACCCAGATGCGCTGCGCGCCAAGTACCGTGAAGAGCGCGATAAACGACTTCGCAGCGACGGCAACGAGCAGTACTTTGAGGTCAAGGGTGATTTTTCTCGCTACGTGGACGATCCCTACATTGATGAAGTACTCGAGCGTGAACCGCTGACCGATGAAGTCGACGTCATTGTCGTGGGTGGCGGATTTGGCGGCCTTCTGACCGGCGCCCGCCTTACCGAAGCCGGTGTCGGACGCATTCGTCTTATCGAGAAAGGCGGCGACTTTGGCGGCACTTGGTACTGGAACCGCTACCCCGGCGCAGCCTGTGACGTGGAGTCCTATGTCTATCTACCGTTATGCGAAGAACTCAATTTCGTCCCCAAAGAAAAGTACACGCACGCCCCTGAGATTCTTGCGCACAGCCGGGCTATTGGGGAAAAGTTCAATTTGTACGAATACGCCTGCTTTCAAACCGAAGTCGAGGGTATGCACTGGAATGAACAGGCCCAACGCTGGACAGTGACCACCAATCGAGGTGACGCCATGACAGCCAAGTACGTGTGCATGGCCAATGGCCCCTTGAATCGACCCAAGTTACCGGGCATCAAAGGAATCGATAGCTACAAAGGCCATACCTTCCATACCTCACGCTGGGACTATGGCTACACCGGAGGTGGGCCCGAAGGCGGCCTAACCGGATTGGCCGACAAGCGTGTGGGAATCATCGGTACCGGCGCCACGGCCATCCAGTGTGTGCCGCACGTGGCCCGCAGCGCCAAGGAACTGCACGTCTTTCAACGAACCCCAAGCTCTGTGGATGTTCGAGCCAACCGACCAACGGACCCTGAATGGGCAGCCAGCCTCGAGCCCGGCTGGCAACAAGCCCGCATGGACAATTTTAACACCTTGGTATCCGGCGGCTTCGCGGACGAAGATCTGGTCAACGACGGCTGGACCGAAATCATTCGCAACTTGGCGTCCATGGTGAACTTTCGCGGGGAAGTCCGACTCTCGCCTGCAGAGGTGGCTGAAAAGATGGAGCTAGCAGACTTCCAGAAAATGGAGCAAATCAGAGCTCGTGCGGAGGAACTGGTTAACGACCCTAGTACCGCCGAGGCCTTGAAACCCTACTACCGACAGTTCTGCAAACGGCCCTGCTTCAACGACGAATACCTACCAGCCTTCAACCGGCCCAACGTGCACCTAGTCGACACCGAGGGTCGCGGCATTGATGAGATCACCGAAAGAGGCATTATTGCCAACGGCGAAGAAATCGAACTGGACTGCATCATCTTTGCCACCGGATTCGAAGTTGGGACGGAATACACTCGTCGATCGGGCTATGACCTGATCGGCCGAGACGGTCTGAGCTTGAAAGACAAGTGGGCCAATGGCATTTCAACCTTGCACGGCCTGCAAACTCGAGGCTTTCCGAACTGTTTCATCATTCATACCGCCCAATCGGGTTTCACCGTCAGCTTTCCCCACGCCATGAACGAACAGGCGAAACACATCGCTTACATTATCGGGGAGTGCAAAAAGTCCGGGGCCAATGTGGTCGAAGTCACAGCACAAGCGGAAGAGGCATGGGTAGAGGAGGTGGTGCGCATGTCACGCATGAGCCAGTCATTTCAGGCCGAATGCACTCCGGGCTATTACAACAATGAAGGCCAGCCAAACCCCATCAGCGTACAAAATGGCGCGTACGGTGCCGGGCCAACCAAGTTCTTCAAAGTGATTGAAGCCTGGCGTGATGAAGGTGCAATGCAGGGCCTAGAACTGCGATAGGCCCCGTGGGGTCGCGCCAAGATCACGCCTTGGCGCTGACTAACCACACCGCCGACCCCATGTGCAGGCCGTCACCTTGATCCAGGGGACGCAAGGCATCTTCCACTGCCCCTAGGGCCGCCGCGCGTTGATCACCCTCCAGCTCCGACATCACCCGTGCGGCAGGTCCAATGCGGGTTTGGAATGCCACCGCTTCCGCCAGCGTGTCGGCGACCCGCAACGTCGCCGTGTGAGATGTGATACTGATGTTGCTGAATCCAGCAGACTGCAAAATCTCGGTGACGTAACCTTCGTCGGCAAAGGCAAAGGGGCCCGGCGCGCGCGGGTTACCGGGACCATCGGAGGCCGGTAGAAACGGCGCGATGGCCCGCCCGGCGGTAGACATCCAAGGATTGGCACCGGGTGGTTGCCAACACACAAACAACAAGCGGCCGGTGGGTTTCAGTGCCCTATGTAAATTCTGGAAGGCTGCCACGGGATCACTGAAAAACATGACGCCGAAGCGCGAAAAAACCAAATCGTAAGCACCGCCAAACTCCATCGCTGCCGCATCGGCCTGTCGATACTGAACCGAAGGATCACGACTACGCGCCTGTTCGAGCATAGGCCCAGACACATCCACACCCAACACGTCGGCTCCCAGCCTCTGCAGTGCGATACTGGTATCACCACACCCGCAGCCAACATCCAGCACACGCTCGCCCACCTGCACGTCGGCTGCTCGCAAGCCCGCCGCCGACAATGGCGTTAGCAAGGCATCCAAGCGCTCTTGCAGTTCCACCCAAGTCGGTCCAGCCCGCTTATCCCAATAATCGATTTGTTCTTGGTTCGTCGTATTCATCTGCTCCTCCTGGCTGTTTTCAAAAGTGCCTAACGCGGCTCAAACGATTCGTCCACCGAGTCGCCATTGAAATAGCGACGCCCGCGGACGCTGGC